>NZ_JBEOVF010000018.1:0-1174 GCF_040295365.1 Streptomyces sp. NPDC002838
GTTGATAGGCCGGATATGGAAGCACCGTAAGGTGTGGAGTTGACCGGTACTAATAGGCCGAGGGCTTGTCCTCAGTTGCTCGCGTCCACTGTGTTAGTTCTGAGGCAACGACCGTTGCCGGCTTGAGCTGAACATCAACTGAAGAGTGTGCTTGTTCGCTCGAAACCAATAGGGTTTCGGTGGTCATAGCGTGAGGGAAACGCCCGGTTACATTTCGAACCCGGAAGCTAAGCCTTACAGCGCCGATGGTACTGCAGGGGGGACCCTGTGGGAGAGTAGGACGCCGCCGAACAATCTTTGGAGGACCCCTGGTCACCAGCGTTCAGCTGGGACCAGGGGTCCTTTTGTTTTTCCGGAGCGCGCCGGGTACTCGGTTGCGCGAGAATGACTTTGCGGTACAGAAGACAGGAGTCACCCATGTCCACCAACTCTCCCGACGACCGACCGGAGCGCGACCAGCGGCGACGGGACAGTGGTGACCGCGGCGGCCGGAGCGACCGGGGTGGTGACCGGGGCGGCTACCGCGGTGCCGGTGGTGACCGTGGGGGCTTCCGTCGCGACGACAGCCGTGGTGGTTACGGGCGTCGTGACGATCGTCGGGGCGATGACCGCGGCGGTTTCCGCCGTGACGACCGTCCCGCCGATCGCCGTGATGACCGACGTGACGACCGACGCGATGACCGCCGGGGCGACGACCGCGGAGACCGTGGGGACCGCGGTGGTTTCCGCCGTGATGACAGCCGGGGCGGGCATGGCCGGCGAGATGACCGACGCGAAGGCGACCGTGGGCCTCGTCCGGCGTTCCGGCGGGACGACCGTTCCGGTGGGCCGCGTCGGGACGACCGTGACCGTGGGGTCCGCCGTGACGGCGACCGTCCGCCCTTCCGTCGCGACGACCGCGGGGACCGGAGGGACGACCGTGGAGAGCCCCGCACCGACCGTGGTGACCGTGGGGGCTTCCGTCGCGACGACAGCCGGGGTGGTTACGGGCGTCGTGACGATCGTCGGGGCGATGACCGCGGCGGTTTCCGCCGTGACGACCGTCCCGCCGATCGCCGTGATGATCGCCGTGACGGTGACCGTGGCGGCTTCCGGCGTGACGACCGCGACCGCGGTGGCTTCCGTGCCGGTGACCGTGACCGTGGTGGTTTTCGTCGTGACGACAGCCGGGGTG
>NZ_JBEOVF010000018.1:1273-111641 GCF_040295365.1 Streptomyces sp. NPDC002838
GAGCGCCGTACTGACGACCGTGGGGACCGTGGTGGTTTTCGTCGTGACGACAGCCGGGGTGAGCGCCGTACTGACGACCGTGGGGACCGTGGTGGTTTTCGTCGTGACGACAGCCGGGGTGAGCGCCGTACTGACGACCGTGGGGACCGTGGTGGCTTCCGACGTGACGACAGCCGGGGAGAGCGCGGTGGGTTCCGTGGGCGGGACGACCGAGGTGGCCGTGGGCCCCGCCGGGATGACCGTGGCGGACGTCCCGGTGGCTTCCGTGGTCGCGATGACCGGCGCGGCGGCGATGACCGGCGCGGTGGCGGCCGTTTCCGGGACGAGCGGGACCGGGATCGTGAGCCGATCAAGCGGCTGCCGATTCCCGAGGACGTCACGGGCGAGGAGATCGACAAGGACGTACGACAGGAGCTCCAGAGCCTGCCGAAGACGCTCGCGGAGGACGTCGCCAAGAACCTGGTGATGGTCGCCCGGCTCATCGACGAAGACCCCGAGGGTGCCTACGGCTACTCCAGGGTGGCCCTCCGGTTGGCGTCGCGTGTCGCCGCCGTACGCGAGGCGGCCGGGTTCGCGGCGTACGCGAGCCAGAAGTACGGCGAGGCGCTTGCCGAGTTCCGGGCCGCGCGGCGGATGACCGGCAACGTGGAGCTGTGGCCCGTCATGGCCGACTGCGAGCGTGGGCTCGGGCGGCCGGAGAAGGCGCTGGACATGGCCGGGGCGCCCGAGGTGCACAAGCTCGACAAGGCCGGGCAGGTGGAGATGCGGCTCGTCGTGGCCGGCGCCCGCCGTGACCTGGGGCAGCTCGACGCCGCCATCGTGACGCTGCAGAGCCCCGAGCTGGCGTCCAACTCCGTGCAGCCGTGGACCGCGCGACTGCGGTACGCGTACGCCGACGCGCTGCTGGCCGCGGGGCGCGAGGGTGAGGCGCGTGAGTGGTTCGCGAAGGCCGTTGAGGCCGACAAGGGCGGCAGCACGGACGCGTCCGACCGGCTTGCCGAGTTGGACGGTGTGGAGTTCGTCGACGCCTTCGACGAGAACGAGGGCGAGGGCGAGGACGACGCTGAGCCCCACCAGGCAGCCGCCGAGGACGCCGAGGACGCCGAGGACGCCGAGGACGCCGAGGACGCCGAGGACGGCGAGGACGGCGACAAGGACTGACGTCAGTGTGTGAAAAGGGCGGGATCCCGGCTAACCGGATCCCGCCCTTTCGTATCTCCGCTTTGTTTGTCCGCGCGGGTTACAGATCCAGCGCCCGCAGTACCAGTCCCGACGCCGGCTTCGGGCCGAACGATGTCGACTTGCGGGGCATCGTGACGCCCTGGCGGGCGAGGTCGCGGACGACCTCCTCGCGGACCGGGTGCATCAGGACGGCCGTACCGCCGTCGTGTTCGGCCTTCGCGACCGTGGCAGCCGTGTCGTGGATGTAGGCGATGTGGGCGGGGGAGTCCTCGGGGATGTGCCAGACGTGGTCGAGGAGGGTGGCGTGCAGGACCGTCGCGTCGAGGGTGCGCCAGGCGGCGGGGCGGTCCGCGGGGACTGTACGGGCCAGGACGCCGGTATCCGGGCGGTCGATCAGGTGGAAGGCGCCGTCGCCGGCGAGAAGGAAGGCGTTGCCCGCGCGGGCCGCCTCGGCCAGAGCCTCCAGGGCTTGCGCCAAGGGCACCTCCAGGCGGCGTACGCGGAACAGGCCGTCCACGGCGGCCAAGGCGTCCGTCACCGGCAGGCCGTGCAGGAGACGGTGGATGGCACGGACGCGCAGGGGATAGCGGGCCGTGTCGACGAGGAGGACCAGGCCGTAGTCCCAGGGGCCGGGGGACGGGTGCTCCGCGCGTAGACGACGGTAGGTGGCCCAGCGGTGGTGGCCGTCGGCGATCAGGGCCTGGTGCCGGGCCAGGTCGGACTGGACGCGGGCCACGTCGGCCGGCTCGGTGACCGACCACAGGCGGTGGCTGAAGCCGTCCTCCGTGGTCGTCGCGAGCAGTGGGGGCTGTTCGGCGGTGCGCTCGACGACCTCGGCGGCGGCGGCCGCCGAGCCGTTGCCGCGGTAGGTCAGGAGCAGGGGTTCCAGGTTCGCGGAGGTGGCGCGCATGAGGCCCGCGCGGTCGGCGACGACATGCGGCATGACGTCCTCGTGCGGCAGGACCACGCCCTCCGACGGCTCCGACAGGTGCAGGGCACCGATGATGCCGCGCTGGAGCATGCCGTCGCCGTCGCGCTGTTCGTAGACGTACAGACCCGGGTCGGGGTCGGCGGCCAGAATCCCCTCGGACAGCCAGCGGCGCAGGGTGCGGGCCGCCTGTTCGTTGCGTTCGGCGGGGGTCGTGGCCTGGGGGAGGATCAGCCGGACGATGTTGTGCGGGTCCGCGGACTGGAGCTGGTGCAGGCCGTCGGGGCGGACGACGACGTCGTACGGCGGGGATGTCACAGCGGCCAGGCTGCCGACCCGGTCGGGGTCGTAGCGAAGGCCTCGGAACGGGGTGAGTTCCAGGCCTCGGCGCGCCGTTGCTTCCGAGTGACCTGCTGTATTCATCCCGGCATCGTACGGGTGTCAGTGGCATGGGGGATGATCGGGGGAAAGCGAGCCACACCAAGGAGCGATGCGTAATGAGCCAGGGCGTCAGGACGAGGCCCGAGGGCAGTGGGCAGGCCCTGAGCGAGGCGTACGACACCGCCCTGCTCGACCTGGACGGGGTGGTGTACGCGGGCGGGAACGCGATCGCGTACGCGGTCGAGTCGCTCGCCACCGCGCGCGGGGGCGGGATGCATCTGGCGTACGTCACCAACAACGCGCTGCGGACTCCTGATGTCGTGGCCGAGCATCTCACCGAGTTGGGCATACCGACGGCGGCGTCGGACGTCATCACCTCGGCGCAGGCGGTCGCGCGGCTGATCGCCGAGCAGGTGCCGGCGGGTGCGCGCGTGCTGGTGATCGGCGGGGAGGGGCTGCGGGCGGCGCTGCGCGAGCGCGGGCTGGAGCCTGTGGAGTCGGCGGAGGACGATCCGGCGGCGGTCGTGCAGGGGTACGGCGGGCCCGAGCTGCCCTGGGGTCGTTTCGCCGAGGCGTGCTACGCCATCGCGCGCGGGGTGCCGTGGTTCGCGTCCAACACCGACCTGACGATCCCGAGCGCGCGTGGCATCGCGCCGGGCAACGGCGCGGCGGTGCAGGTCGTGCGGATCGCGACCGGTGCGGAGCCGCAGGTGGCGGGAAAGCCGTTGCCCCCCATGCACCGCGAGACGATCCTGCGCACGGGCGCCGAGCGGCCGTTGGTGGTCGGGGACCGGTTGGACACGGACATCGAGGGCGCGTTCAACGGGGAGGTCGACTCGCTGCTCGTCCTGACCGGCGTGACCGATGGTGCGCAGTTGCTCGCGGCGCCTCCGCAGCACCGGCCGACGTATGTCGACGCCGATCTGCGAGGGATGCTCACCGGGCAGCCGGAGGTCACCGAGGAGCGCGACGGCTTCCGGTGCGGCGGCTGGACGGCGACGGCAGGTGCCGAGCGGCTGGAACTGGATGGTGAGGGAGCGGCTTTGGACGGGCTGCGCGCGCTGTGTGCGGCGGCCTGGACGGCGGCCGGCGAGGGGGTGTGCGAGCTGGACGGTGAGAAGGCGCTGGCACGACTGGGGTTGTGAGCCGGTGTCGTACGGCATCGAGTGAGCACGCTTGCCTGTGAACCCGAGGACCTTCGTACCTCGGGATCGTGGCTAAATGCGAGGGTAGGCTAACCTAACTGCGTGTTGGTCGACAGTCCTCCCGAACAGCGCGCGGAAACCGCCTCCGCGCCCCCGAACCGCCGGGCGATACGAGCCTTTGGACTGCTCGTGTCCCTCGTGATCCTGGTGCTCGTCGCGTTGGCGAGTATCGCGATCGGTGCCAAGGCGCTCTCCCTCGGAGAGGTCTGGCACGGACTGTTCCAGGATTCGGGGACCTACGGCGACGTCGTGGTCGCCGACCGGCTGTCGCGGACCGTGCTGGGACTGCTCGCCGGCGCCGCTCTCGGCCTGTCCGGGGCCGTGCTCCAGGCGCTTACCCGTAATCCGCTGGCCGACCCCGGGCTGCTCGGCATCAACGCGGGCGCGTCCGCCGCGGTCGTCACCGCCATCTCGTTCTTCGGCGTCACGAGTCTGAGTGGCTATGTGTGGTTCGCCTTCATCGGCGCGGCCGCGGTCGGAGCGCTGGTCTGGTTCCTCGGCGGCAGCCGAGGCGCGACGCCGGTGCGGCTCGCGCTCGCCGGAACGGCGATCAGTGCCGCGCTCTACGGCTACCTCCAGGCCGTGATGATCCTGGACGACGCGGCGCTGGCCAGGATGCGCTTCTGGACCGTCGGTTCGCTGGCCTCGGCGAGCAACTCGGCCATCCAGCAGGTGCTGCCGTTCCTCGCGGTCGGCACGGTCCTCGCGCTCGCCCTCGCCCGGCCGCTGAACGCCATGGCCATGGGCGACGACACCGCCAAGGCGCTCGGCGCCAACCTCAACCGCACCCGGGCGCTGGCCATGCTCTCCGCGACCGTGCTGTGCGGGGCCGCGACCGCCGCCTGCGGGCCGATCGTGTTCGTCGGGCTGATGGTGCCGCATGTCGTGCGGTCCTTCACCGGGCCCGACCTGCGCTGGATCCTGCCGTACGCGACGATCCTGTCGCCCGTGCTGCTCCTCGGGTCGGACGTCATCGGCCGGATCGTGGCGCGGCCCTCGGAGCTTCAGGTCGGCATCGTCACCGCGATCATCGGCGGTCCGGTCTTCATCTATCTCGTACGACGGCGGAGGACGGCGCAGCTGTGAGGACCAACCGTGCCATCAGGACCCCGGGCGGGCTCTCCCTGCGTCTGGACGTCCGCGCCGTCACCGTCGTCGCCCTGCTGCTGCTCGCCGCGCTCACCGCGAGCGTCGTGCTGATCGGCACCGGCGACTTCCCGATCCCGGCCGCCGACGTGCTGAAGACGCTGTTCGGCGACGGCAACGCGGGGCAGGAGTTCATCGTCAACGAGCTGCGGCTGCCGCGGGTCCTCGTCGGACTGCTGGTCGGCGCCTCGCTGGGGCTCGGGGGCGCGCTGTTCCAGGCCATCTCCCGCAATCCGCTGGGCAGTCCGGACGTGCTCGGGCTCGGTCAGGGGGCCACGGCCGGCGCGCTCGTGATGATCGTGGTGTTCTCCGGGAGCGCGGCCCAGGTCACCGCAGGCGCCCTTGTGGGCGGCCTGGTGACGGGTCTGGCCATCTATCTGCTCGCCTGGAAGCGGGGTGTGCACGGCTATCGACTGGTCCTGGTCGGTATCGGTGTGTCCGCGATCGTCACCGCGATCAACGGCTATCTGCTCACCAAGTCCGACCTCGTCGACGCGGCCCGCGCGGTCGTCTGGATGACCGGGTCGCTCAACGGCCGCGACTGGGACCAGGTCTGGCCGCTGCTCGCCCTGTGCGCCGTGTTCGTACCGCTCGTCCTCGCCAAGGCGCGCGGGCTGCGGATGATGGAGATGGGCGACGATGTCTCGTACGCCCTCGGAGTGCGCGTCGAACGGGTGCGGATGCTGCTGCTGGTCGCCGCCGTCCTGCTCACCGCGACCGCCACCGCCGCCGCCGGTCCCGTCAGCTTCGTGGCGCTCACGGCGCCGCAGCTGGCCCGCCGCCTGACCCGCTCGCCCGGCCCGAACCTGCTGCCGTCCCTGTGCATGGGCGCCGCCCTTCTGGTCACCGCCGACTGGGTCTCGCAGCGTACGTTCGGAGCCGATCAGCTGCCCGTGGGCGTGCTCACCGGCGTCCTCGGCGGTGTCTATCTGCTGTGGCTGCTGGTCACCGAGCGCAAGGCGGGCCGGATATGAGCCCGCAGAAGGGAGACCGGCCCCACAAGCGCGGCTCGGCGAACGAGAACACCCGAAGGAGCACTGTGAACCGCCTGTCCGCCGAGAACGTCACCCTCGCCTACGACCAGAGGGTCATCGCCGAGCGGTTGTCGGTCGAGATACCCGACAACTCCTTCACCGTGATCGTCGGCCCGAACGCGTGCGGCAAGTCCACGCTCCTGCGGGCGCTGTCGCGGATGCTGAAGCCGAACCAGGGCCGGGTACTGCTCGACGGACAGGTCATCCAGTCGATGCCCGCGAAGAAGGTCGCGCGGACCCTGGGCCTGCTGCCGCAGTCGTCGATCGCGCCCGACGGGATCACCGTCGCCGACCTGGTCGGCCGCGGCCGCTACCCGCACCAGGGCATCCTGCGCCAGTGGTCCACCGAGGACGAGAAGGTCGTACAGGAGTCGATGGCCCAGACCGGGGTCGCCGAACTCGCCGACCGCTACGTCGACGAGCTGTCCGGCGGCCAGCGGCAGCGCGTGTGGATCGCGATGGCGCTCGCCCAGCAGACGCCGCTGCTGCTCCTCGATGAGCCGACGACATATCTGGACATCCAGCACCAGATCGACGTACTGGATCTCTGTGCGGAGCTGCACGAGGAGCAGGGGCGCACGCTCGTCGCCGTGCTGCACGACCTCAACCACGCGGCCCGCTACGCCACCCACCTCATCGCACTGAAGAGCGGCGAGATCATCGCGGAGGGCGCGCCGAAGGACATCGTCAACGCCGAGCTCGTGGAGGAGGTCTTCGGGCTGCGCTGCCAGGTGATCGACGACCCGGAGACGGGGACGCCGCTGGTGGTGCCGGCGGCGCGGAAGGCGCGTACGGCCACGAAGGTCGCGGCTGAAGCGGCTAGAGAAGCTTCCTGAGGCGGAACAGGTCCCTGAGGCCCGCCTCCAGCTTCACCCGGCCCGAGCCCCAGGCCTTGGCGAAGTTCAGCTCGCCGTCGACCAGCGCCACCAAGTCGTCGCCGGCCACGGCGAGTCTGATCTCGGCCTTCTCGGGCGGCGGTCCCTGGAGCGTGTCGGCCACGACGATGCGGCCGTCGGTGAGCCGGCCGACGAATGTGACGTCCAGGTCGGTGATGTGGCAGCTCACCGAGCGGTCCAGGGCCGCGGCCGTGCGGACGTCCCCTTCGGCGGACTGCATGTTGTCCGAGAGCTTCTCGAGTGCGGCGCGGCACTCCTCGATCGTGGCCATCGCGGTCGACGGTACCCCAGCGGTTCGAGGTAGCGTCTGGGCATGAGCGACTCAGTGCCCGAGGCCGAGATCCGGGAGGAAGCGGAGGCTCCGGAGCGGGACGTGCCGGCCGAAGCCGGCCACGACCCCGCCGCCCCCGCTGCGCTGAACGTGCCCCGCACCCCCACCGGCAACGCCGACGTGGACGCCCAGCTGGAGCGGCTCGGTGACGCCGACCACATCGCCACGGACGGACACCTCGAGGTGTACGAGGATGTACACCAGGGGCTGCGCGAGGCGCTCACCGCGCTCGACGCCCGCCCGGGACCTCCGGCGCCCCCGTCGACGTATGGCAATAGGAGCTGAACCGAACGTGGCAGGAGTGGCACGCCGCCGTCTCGACGCGGAGCTGGTCCGCCGGAAGCTCGCGCGCTCGCGCGAGCATGCCGGCCAGCTGATCGCCGCGGGGCGCGTGACCGTCGGCAAGACCGTCGCGACCAAGCCCGCCACGCAGGTGGAGACCGCGGCGGCGATCGTGGTCGCGGTCGACGACAGCGATCCCGACTACGTGTCGCGGGGCGGGCACAAGCTCGCCGGTGCGCTGGAGGCGTTCGTACCGCACGGGCTCGTCGTCGAAGGGCGGCGGGCCCTGGACGCCGGCGCGTCGACCGGGGGTTTCACGGATGTGCTGCTGCGGTCGGGGGCCGCGCACGTCGTCGCCGTCGACGTCGGATACGGACAACTCGCCTGGTCTCTTCAGAGCGATGAACGCGTCACCGTCAAGGATCGTACGAACGTACGCGAGTTGACGCTTGAAGCGATCGATGGGGAGCCTGTGGATCTTGTCGTGGGGGATCTGTCCTTCATCCCGCTCGGGCTGGTGCTGCCCGCCCTGGTGCGGTGCGTGAAGGCGGACGCCGATCTGGTGATGATGGTCAAGCCGCAGTTCGAGGTGGGGAAGGAACGGCTGGGGAGCGGGGGCGTGGTGCGCAGTGGCCAGCTGCGGGCGGAGGCCGTGCGCGGTGTGGCCCACAAGGCGTGGGAACTCGGGCTCGGGGTGAAGGGTGTCACCGCCAGTCCGCTGCCCGGGCCGTCCGGGAATGTCGAATACTTTCTGTGGCTGCGGGCCGGAGCACCCGAGCTGGACCCGGCCGACGTTGACCGTGCAGTGGCGGAGGGGCCGCGTTGACACAGAACCGAGCTCGTACTGTTTTCCTGCTGGCCCACACGGGCCGGCCCGCGGCGATTCGCAGCGCCGAGCTGGTGGTGAAGGGGCTGCTGCGCGAGGGCATCGGCGTGCGTGTCCTGGAGACCGAGGCGCTCGATCTGCCGCTGCCGGGGGAGGTGGAGCTGGTCAAGGAGGCCACTCCGCAGTGCCTCGACGGGTGCGAGTTGCTGATAGTGCTCGGTGGCGACGGGACGCTGCTGCGGGGGGCCGAGTTCGCCCGGGCGTCCGGGGTGCCGATGCTCGGCGTCAACCTGGGGAGGGTCGGCTTCCTCGCGGAGGCCGAGCGGGACGATCTCGACAAGGTCGTCGACCGGGTGGTGACCAAGGCGTACGAGGTCGAGGAGCGGATGACCGTCGATGTCGTCGTGCATCGCAACGGGGACATCGTGCACACGGACTGGGCGCTGAACGAGGCGGCCGTTCAGAAGGCCGGCGCGGAGAAGCTGCTCGAGGTCGTGCTGGAGATCGACGGGCGGCCGGTTACGGGGTTCGGGTGTGACGGGATCGTGCTGTCGACGCCTACCGGATCGACCGCGTATGCCTTCTCCGCGGGTGGGCCTGTGGTGTGGCCCGAGGTCGAGGCGCTGTTGATGGTGCCGATCAGTGCGCACGCGTTGTTCGCCAAGCCGTTGGTCACTTCGCCGGATTCTGTGCTTGCTGTGGAGGTTCTGCCTCATATTCCGCCGGGGGTGCTGTGGTGTGACGGGCGGCGGACTGTGGAGTTGCCGCCCGGGGCGCGGGTTGAGGTGCGGCGGGGGGCTGTGCCGGTGCGGTTGGCTCGGCTGCATCATGCTTCGTTCACTGATCGGCTTGTGGCCAAGTTCGCGTTGCCGGTTTCTGGGTGGCGGGGGGCGCCGCATTAGCGCTCCGTGGGGGGTGGTGGGGATTTCTGCGCGGCTGCAGGTCGTTTGTGGCTGATCGCGCAGTTTCCCGCGCCCCTGGGCGTCTCCACTCGCCCGAGTGACATTGCGCGGTCGATCCACATCGTTACCTGCACCTTCACATGTCAGGGGCGGGGGCCGTCGCACTTGCCCTCCCTGACCTCGTAAGGTCGTGTCCGTGTTGGAGGAGATGCGGATACGGTCGCTGGGAGTCATCGACGACGCGGTCGTCGAGCTGTCGCCCGGGTTCACCGCCGTCACGGGTGAGACCGGTGCGGGCAAGACCATGGTGGTCACCAGCCTGGGGCTGCTGCTCGGTGGGCGTGCCGACGCGGCGCTCGTGCGGATCGGGGCCAGGAGCGCGGTCGTGGAGGGGCGGATCAGTGTGTCCGAGGACGCCTCGGCCGCCGTACGGGCCGAGGAGGCCGGGGCGGAGCTCGACGACGGGGCGTTGCTGATCAGCCGTACCGTTTCCGCCGAAGGGCGGTCGCGGGCGCACCTGGGCGGGCGCAACGTGCCTGTGGGGGTGCTTGCCGAGCTCGCCGACGAGCTGGTGGCCGTGCACGGGCAGACCGATCAGCAGGGGCTGCTGAAGCTGTCGCGGCAGCGGCAGGCGCTCGACCGGTATGCGGGCGATGCCGTCGCCGTGCCGTTGGCCAAGTACACGGAGGCCTATCGGCGGCTGCGGGCCGTCTCCGTGGAGCTCGACGAGATCACCACGCGCGCGCGTGAGCGGGCCCAGGAAGCCGACATGCTGCGTTACGGGCTCGACGAGATCGCCGGCGTCGAGCCGCGCGCCGGAGAGGACGTGGAGCTGGCGGAGGAGGCGGAGCGGCTGGGGCACGCGGAGGCCCTGTCGTCCGCCGCCACGGCCGCCCACGCCGCGCTCGCCGGCAATCCGGAGGATCCCGAGGGCATCGACGCGGCGACGTTCGTCGCGGGCGCGCAGCGGGCCCTGGACGCCGTACGGTCGCACGATCCGGCGCTGGCCGCGCTCGCGGGCCGGATCGGGGAGATCGGGATCCTGCTGGGCGACGTGGCGGGGGAGCTCGCCGGGTACGCCGACGACCTGGACGCCGATCCGCTGCGGCTGGCGGCCGTCGAGGAGCGGCGGGCCGCGCTGACCGCGTTGACGCGGAAGTACGGCGAGGACGTCGCCTCGGTGCTGGCGTGGGCCGAGCGGAGTGCCGCGCGGCTCACCGAGCTGGACGGCGACGACGAGCGGATCGGCGAGCTGACCGCCGAGCGGGACGCGCTGCGGACCGAACTGGGGGGGCTGGCACAGGCGTTGACCGATGCGCGGGCGGAGGCCGCGGAGCGCTTCGCCGCTGCCGTGACCGCCGAGTTGGCCTCGCTCGCCATGCCGCACGCGCGCGTGTCCTTCGAGATTCGGCAGACCGAGGATCCGGAGGGCGTCGAGGTCGGTGGGCGTGCGGTGGCTTATGGGCCGTCCGGTGTCGACGAGGTCGAGCTGTTGCTGGCCCCGCATCCGGGTGCTCCGCCCCGGCCCATTGCCAAGGGCGCGTCCGGTGGTGAGCTGTCGCGCGTGATGCTCGCCGTCGAGGTCGTGTTCGCGGGGACGGATCCGGTGCCGACGTATCTCTTCGACGAGGTCGACGCGGGCGTCGGCGGCAAGGCCGCGGTCGAGATCGGGCGGCGGCTGGCGCGGCTCGCGAAGACCGCGCAGGTCGTCGTCGTGACGCACCTGCCGCAGGTGGCCGCCTTCGCCGACCGGCAGTTGCTGGTGGAGAAGACGAACGACGGGTCGGTCACCCGGTCCGGCGTGAAGGTGCTGGAGGGCGAGGAGCGGGTCCGGGAGCTGTCCCGGATGCTGGCCGGGCAGGAGGACTCGGAGACGGCTCGGGCGCACGCGGAGGAGCTGCTGGCGACGGCGAGGGCGGACCTCTAGGGGGACGCCCGGGTGAGAGCCGTAGGGTGGTCGGATGATCAACCGCGCTCGCAGGACCACCTCGTTGGGGCTCACCGCAGTCCTCACCCGTGCCGCGAACGCCGCCCTGCGGACCAAGACTCCCGGCGGCCGCGACCGCTGGGAGCGGAAGAACACGCCGGGCGGACCGTCGAGTTGTACGCCGGGCCCGCGTCCGCCCTGGCGGCTGCCGTCGGGGCCGGGCGGGTCCGGCCCGCGGCCGGGTTCGCCGTCCTCGCCGCCGGGATCTGCGGGGCCTACGACGACGTGGCCGGCGCCGGTGACCCCCGGCGGGGGTTCCGCGCGCATCTGGCCGCGCTGCGGGACGGCGAGGTCACCAGCGGGGCGGTGAAGCTGTTCGGGATCTCCGCGGCCGGGCTCGTCGCGGGGGCGCTGCTCAAGGAGCGGGCGGTCGACAAGGTGCTCGCGGGGGTGGTGATCGCCGGGGCCGCGCACTTCGTGAACCTCGTGGACGTACGGCCCGGGCGGGCCGCCGCCGTCGTACTCGCGCTCGGCGCGCCGGGGCTGCCGCGGGAGGGGGCCGGAGCGGAGCTGTCCGCCGTCGCGATGGGGGCCGCGGCGGCCGTGCTGCCCGACGACCTCGGCGAACGGGCGATGATCGGCGACACGGGGGCGCACGCGCTGGGCGCGGTCCTGGGCGCCGCGGTCGTTGTGGGTAACAGGAGGGTGGGGCTGCTCGTGCATGCGGGCGCGGTCGTCGCCGCGGCCGTGTACGGGGACAGAGTGAGTGGCGTGATGGGGTTCGGGTTGAGTGAGGGTTTCGCACAGAATTGCCCTACCTCACTCGTGTGAGTGACCCGACCCCGTGCGTCGCCGGGCCGCCCCCTACCTGGCGTTCCCGGAACACCCGTACGTCCTGGCATCCTTGGCGTAGAACGCAGTACGCGTAGGAAGCGCGCGGTACACCCCTCCGCTCGATACCTTCTGTACGTTTCCTCGTGACCGCCCGACGCCGAACCAGGAGCCCCGGCCACGTGACCCCCGTGAGCAGCCACTCACCGCACGGCCAGTCCCCGCTGCGCACCGTGCAGGTGCTGGGCGGAGGCAACGCCGGCAGCAGCGCGCATGTGCGCTCCCTGGCCTCGGGGTTGGTCGCGCGGGGCGTGCGGGTGACCGTGTGCGCCCCCGTCGAGGCGGATCGCACCTACGACTTCACCGGAGCCGGCGCCGAACACGTGCACGTGCCGCGCAGCAGTGATCCGGCCTCCGTGGCCGCGCTGCGGGCGGCGTGCGCGAACGCCGACCTGGTGCACGCGCACGGACTGCATGCCTCATTCCGTGCCGTGCTCGCGCTCAGCGGACGGCGCACTCCGCTCATCGTCACCTGGCACGACCGCGCGTACGCCGAGGGTGCGCGTGCCCATCTGGTGCGGCTGTTGGAGCGGCGGGTGGTCAAGGCCGCCTCCGTGGTGCTCGGCACCACCTCGGCCCTCGTGGACCGGGCCCGCCGTACGGGCGCACGGGACGCGCGACTGGCCGCCGTCGCCCTGCCCGGGCCCCGCCGGGCCGTCGAGCCGGAGGACCCCGACCGGCTGCGACCCAAGGTCCGGGCCGAACTCGGCGCCATCGGCCGCCCGTTGCTGATGGCCGTCGGCTCCCTCGACCGGTACCGGGGCTACGACATGCTGCTGGACGCCACGCGCGCGTGGCGCCGCCTCGACCCCGTGCCGCTGGTGGTGATCGCGGGGGAGGGGCCGTTGCGGGGGGAGTTGCAGCGCCGGATCGAGGACGAGGGGCTGCCGGTCCGGCTCATCGGGCTGCGCGAGGACATCACCGAGCTGCTTGCCGCCGCCGACCTCGCGCTGCTGCCGAGCGGTGGGGACTCGCGCTCCGTCCTCGCCCATGAGGCCTTCCACGCGCGCGTGCCGCTCGTCGCGACCGGGGCCGGCGGCATCCCCGAACTCGTCGGCGACGCGGCCGAACTCGTCCCGCCCGGGGACCCCGAGGCCTTCGCCGACACCGTCGTACGGCTCCTCGGTGATCCCGAACGCCGGGAACTGCTGGCGGAGAAGGGCGTGCGGCAGGCGGCCACCTGGCCGAGCGAGGACGAGACCGTCGCTCAAGTGCTCAGCGTCTACGACGAGTTGACTCAGCCGCAGCCCTTGATGTGAAAACGGGTGGCCCTAGGACACGTGCCGACGGGCCCGCAGCGCCAGGCTCAACGCCAGTACCGTGTGCGGGTCGTCGAGATCGGTGCCCAGCAACTCACCGATACGAGCGAGGCGGTTGTAGAGCGTCTGCCGGTTGAGATGCAGTTCGCGTGCCGTCTCCGCCTTGCGGCCCGCGTGTGCCAGGTACGTCTCCAGGGTGGGCAGCAGCGGCGGCTTCGAGCGCTTGTCGTGGTCCCGGACCGGGCCGATCGCACGGTCCACGAAGGCCGCGAGGTCGGGGTGGTCGCGCAGCCGCCACAGCAGCAGGTCGATGTCCAGGCGGCGGGCGTCGTACCAGGGACGGTCCGGCAGGCCCTGCGCCGCAGTCGCCGTCTCGGCCGCGTGCCTGAGGCCGGCCGAGGCCGCCGCCCAGCCGCCCGCCACTCCGACGACGACCACCGGCGGCTGCGCTCCCGGCCGTTGCATCCCGGCCCGCTCCACACCCGCCCGCAGCGCCGCCGCGACCCGGTCCGCGACCGCCGACCGCTCCGACTCCGCACGCAGGCCCAGCAGAAGAGGGACGCGGCCTTCGACCGGTCGTACGCCCAGCAGGACCGGCACGCCCACCGAGGCCAGCTCCTCCGCCACCGCGCGCGCCAGGACCGCCCAACCTCCCCCACTCTGGGCTCCGCTCGAGCGGGCGGTACGCCCATCCGGAGACAGGGCGTCCGCGAGCCGCATCACCACCGGCAGCAGCGGGCTGTCACCCGGCTTGAAGCCCAGCACGCGCGCCTGCGCGGGCGCGTCCTGAGCGGCGATACGGCCCTCGGCGAGGTCGGTCAGGAAATCGCCCCGTCCCCGCGCCGCCAGCTCCTCCTCCTGGCGGGCCTGCATCAGCACGACGGCGAGGATGCCGGCGGCCCGTTCGGCGGCCATCCGGTGCACGGGCGCGAGAGGGGCCCGGACGGGCAGCAGGACGAGCCGGGCCCGCACCGACCCCGTCCCCGGACCGCCGCCCGGCACGTCCACCAGGACCGAGCCCGTCGGCGGGGTGTCCTTGTGCTGGGCGCGCAGCCCCTCCCACACCTGGAGCGGATCCGCGCCCTCGGGGCCGGATCCGGCGGCGAACAGGAGCTGGCCGTCCGTCGTCTCCAGGAAGACCGGGTTGCCGCTGAAGTCGGCCAGGATGCCCAGGACCTGAGGGACTCCGCCGCCGCCCAGCAGGGCCTCCGTACAGCGGCGGTGCACCTCCTCCGCGCGCTGCAGCAGGGCGTAGTGGCCGTTGACGATCTCGGTGTGGATCTCCTCCGTCACCGTCACGAACGGCACCTCGCGGTGCAGTTGGACCAGTGGCAGACCCGCCGAGCGTGCCGTGTCTACGAGGGCGGCGGGCAGGCGGGTGAAGCGCGGGCCGAGCTCCACGACGAGGGCCGCGATGCCGCGCTCGGCCAGGGCGCGCACGAACGCGCGCTGGTCGGCAGGACGGGTGCCTAGGCCGTAGCCCGTGGTCAGCAGCAGCTCGCCGCCCTTGAGCAGCGAGGCGATGTGGGGCACCTCGCCGGCGTGCACCCAGCGCACGGTCCGCTGCAGCCGGTCGGCGCCCGCGAGGATCTCCGGGAGCCCGCTGCGCAGGCCGGGCAGCTCCAGAGCCCGCTGCACGGTGATCCCGGCGATCTGGGTGTCGAATCCGCCGCCGTTACCGCTGCCCGTATCGCTGTCCGTGCCGTCACCCACGCCGCCGTTCATGCATCGGACGCTACCCGCGCACCCGCCGTGCCGACATCTCGGAGTGGTTATGTCGACCTTGGTTGGGGCGTACGCGGCTGGGTAGCGGCCGGGGCATGGACATCAGCGTGGTCGCCGTGGGGCGCGAGGACGACAGTGCGGTCGACGAACCGTTGCGGGTGGCGGAGCTCGCCGACCGGCTCGGTTACCGCGAGGTGTGGGCCGGCGAGGGACCGACATGGGACTCCTTCGTGCTGGCCGCGGCGATCGGGCGGGCCACCGAGCGGGTCGCGTTGACCGCCGGGCCGGTGCCGGTCTCGGTGCGCGACGCCTACACGATCGCCCGGGGTGCCGCGTCGGTCGCGGCCGTCACCGGCCGTCCGGTCGGGGTGGCGCTGGGCACGTCCAGCAAGCGGGTGGTCGAGGGCGTGCACGGCCGGCCCCGCGTCCGGCCCGCGGCCGCGATGGAGGAGGCCTCGGCGGCCGTACGAGGATTCCTGCACGCGGCTCCGGGCGAACCGGTCGTGCCCGGCAGCCCCTTCCGCCGCCGTCTCCCGCCGCCCGGCGGCCCGCTCACCGTGGCGGCGTTCGGCGACCGCGCGATCGCCACGGCCGCCGCGCACGCCGACCGGATGCTGCTGGACATCGTCACTCCGGAGCAGGTCCGCATGCTGCGGGCGAAACTCGAGGCGGCCGCCGAGCGCGTGGGCCGCACACCGCCGACGCTGGCCTCCTGGCTGCCCGCGGCCGTCGATCCGGCGCCGGAGTCCCTCGCCCAGGTGCTGGGCAGCATCGCCGGCTATCTGACCGTGCCCGGCTACAGCGACATGTTCGTCGCGGCGGGCCTGGGCGAGGCGGTGGAGCTGGCCGCGACCGGCGCGGACCGGGACACCCTGCTGCGTGCCCTCCCGCCGGAGGCGGCCGGCATGGTCGGCCTGGTCGGCGACCTGGACGCCGTACGCGCCCGGATCGACGCCTATGCCGAGGCCGGGCTCGACGAAGTCGCCCTGGTTCCGGCCACGGCGGGCGACCCGGGCGGGGAACGCACCCTGAAGGCCCTCAGGCCGGCCTGATGTTGTGGTTGAAGCGGAAGACGTTGTCGGGGTCGTAGCGCCGCTTCAGCTCGGCCAGCCGCCGGGCGTTCTCCGCGCCCAGGCCGGCCACCACCCGCTCCGCGCCCTCGTCGCCGATGAAGTTGAGGTAGACCGCGCCCGTGCTCCACGGCCGGACGTCGGCGCGGACGTCCCGGACCCAGCGCACGCACCGCTCGTCGTTCGCCGGGTCCTCCCACATGCCGTAGGGGTGCACCGCCCAGGGAGCGTCCCGGTAGGGCACCGGGTACTCGTGCGGGCCGGCGGCGACGGCGGCCCCCTGCGGGAGCAGCGCGTACTGGGTACCGGTCGGTACGGGCATGGCCTCGGCGCTCGCGCAGTAGACGTCCACGAAGTCGTCGGGCGCACCCGTCAGGTACTCGGCCGACCAGTAGTGCCGCATGCCGGGCGGGTCGTCGATCATGCACTGCACGTCGGCGTACGGCATCGCTCCCACGATCTCCGCCTCGTGCGGCAGCGCCAGCAGGGGCTCGGCGAGCTTGCGCATGTCCTCCTCGGGGCCCGCGTACGTCAGCAGCGCACCGCACAGCCGCGTACCGACCAGGTGCGGCGGCAGGAACTCCTCGGGCGGGCCGGTGAGATACAGGATGCCGCCGCCCACCTCGTCGGGGCCCGCCGCGATCACGTCGCGGAAGGTGCGGACGGCCTCGGGGCCGAACTCCGGGAGGTACATCAGCAGCGCGATGGAGAACTGGGGCAGCTCGTGCAGTTTCAGCGTGATCGCCGTCGCGATGCCGAAGTTCCCGCCGCCGCCGTGCAGGGCCCAGAACAGGTCGGGATTCTCGTCGGCGTTCGCGTGGACCCGGCTGCCGTCGGCGCTGACCAGCTCGACGCCGAGCAGATTGTCGACGGCGAGTCCGCACAGGCGGTCCAGCCAGCCGGTGCCGCCGCCCAGGACGAAGCCGCCGACGCCGGTGGTGGACGCCCGGCCGCCCGTGGTCGCGAGGCCGTAGGGCTGGGTGGCGCGGTCGAGGTGGCTCATCGTGGCACCGCCGCCGATCCGTACCGCCTCGGCCCCGGGATGGACGGTCACCTCGTGTATGCGGCGCAGGTCGACCACCAGACCGTTGTCGTTCAGCGCCATACCCGCCACGCTGTGCCCGCCGCCGCGGACCGCGATGTTCAGGTCCAGGTCCCGGCCAAAGCGCACGGCCCGTACGACGTCGTCCTCGTCGGCGCACTGCGCGATGACGGCGGGCCGCCGGTCGATCATGGCGTTGAAGACGGTCCGGGCGTCGTCGTAGCCCGGATCCCCGGGGGCGAACACGTCACCGACCAGATCCTCGCGCAGCGCGGCGAGAGCAGCGCCCGCCTTCGAGAGGGAAGCCATGGCCGCCCCCTTCCGCAAAGGGGCAATCTTGCTTCCAGGCTAGGCGGGCGCGTTGCGTCCGTCCTGTTGTAGGTTCCGCGTCCGGCTGTCCACCGGCGTCGCTCTGAACAGCGGCTTTCACGGGAGTCCCGCCCTCTCGTTCAGGGCGGAGAAGAGAGGGCGGTTGATCAGCGTCATGAGCGAGCCGATGCGCCCGGTCTGGGCGAGGACCGCAGCTGCCGCCCTCGCTGAACAGTCCCCTGGCCTCCAGCCCGACCCCGATCATCAGCAAAGTGACCGGGAACTCGTTCGCGATGTACTTGATTCGGCCACGCGATGGACATCGCCGGCGGGAAAAGGACACGGGATCTGGGATCCCACACCTGTTCAGCCGCCGTACGCACCCGAAGCCGTCAGCCGCAGAGCCGTGTCGATCAGCGGCACGTGGCTGAAAGCCTGCGGGAAATTGCCGACCTGGCGCTTCAGGCGCGGGTCCCACTCCTCGGCCAGCAGACCGAGGTCGTTGCGCAGCGACAGCAGCTTCTCGAACAGCTTGCGGGCCTCGTCCACGCGGCCGATCATCGCCAGGTCGTCCGCCATCCAGAACGAGCAGGCGAGGAAGGCGCCCTCGTCGCCGGGCAGGCCGTCGACGCCCTCGTCCTCGCCCTGCGTCGGGTAGCGCAGGATGAAGCCGTCCGTCGTGGACAGCTCGCGCTGGATGGCCTCGATGGTGCCGATCACGCGCTTGTCGTCCGGGGGCAGGAAGCCCATCTGCGGGATCAGCAGCAGGGAGGCGTCCAGTTCCTTCGAGCCGTAGGACTGCGTGAAGGTGTTGCGCTCCTTGTCGTAGCCCTTCTCGCACACGTCCCGGTGGATGTCGTCGCGCAGTTCGCGCCACTTGTCCAGCGGGCCGTCCGCGTCGCCGGACTCGATCAGCTTGATCGTGCGATCGACGGCGACCCAGGCCATGACCTTGGAGTGCACGAAGTGGCGGCGCGGGCCGCGCACCTCCCAGATGCCCTCGTCCGGCTCGTCCCAGTGCTGCTCCAGGTAGCGGATGAGCTTCAGCTGGAGCAGCGAGGCGTAGTCGTTGCGGGCCAGGCCCGTCATGTGGGCCAGGTGCAGGGCCTCGGTGACCTCGCCGTACACGTCCAGCTGGAGCTGGTGCGCCGCGCCGTTGCCGACCCGGACCGGTGCCGACGTCTCGTAACCGGGCAGCCAGTCCAGCTCGGCCTCGCCCAGCTCGCGCTCGCCGGCGATGCCGTACATGATCTGCAGGTTCTCCGGATCGCCCGCGACCGCGCGCAGCAGCCACTCCCGCCAGGCGCGGGCTTCCTCGCGGTAGCCGGTGCGCAGCAGCGAGGACAGGGTGATCGCCGCGTCGCGCAGCCAGGTGTAGCGGTAGTCCCAGTTGCGGACGCCGCCGATCTCCTCCGGCAGGGAGGTCGTGGGGGCGGCGACGATGCCGCCCGTCGGGGCGTACGTCAGCGCCTTCAGCGTGATCAGCGAGCGGATCACGGCCTCGCGGTAGGGGCCGTGGTAGGTGCAGTGCTCGACCCAGTCCCGCCAGAAGTCCTCCGTCGCCTCCAGGGACTGCTCCGGCTCCGGCAGCGGCGGCGGCTCCTTGTGCGAGGGCTGCCACGAGATCGTGAACGCGATCCGGTCACCCGGAGCGACCGTGAAGTCCGCGTACGTCGTCAAAGACTTGCCGTACGTCTCGGCATGTGTGTCGAACCACACAGAGTCCGGGCCCGCGACGGCCACCGTGCGGCCCTCGTGCTTGTGCACCCACGGCACGACCCGGCCGTAGGAGAAACGCATGCGCAGCGCCGAGCGCATCGGGACGCGGCCCGAGACCCCCTCCACGATCCTGATCAGCTGCGGAGCGCCGTCACGCGGGGGCATGAAGTCCGTCACGCGGACCGTGCCGCGCTGGGTGTCCCACTCGGATTCCAGGATCAGGGAGTCGCCCCGGTAGGTGCGCCGGGCCGCGGTGGGCGGCTCGGCGTCGGCCGCGTGGGCGGGCCCGAGCCGCCAGAAGCCGTGTTCCTCGGTGCCCAGCAGACCGGCGAAGATGGCGTGCGAGTCGAAGCGGGGCAGGCACAGCCAGTCCACCGTGCCGTCCCGGCAGACCAGGGCAGCGGTCTGCATGTCTCCGATGAGTGCGTAATCTTCGATGCGCCCGGCCACGTGCAACTCCAGTCGAACGGCCACGTCACCCCGCGAAAAGGGGGCTGTCGCTAGTGCGGTCAAGGGGGTCGTTGTAATGCGTCGTTGAGCGATGAAGCAAAACAGTCCGTGCTGCTGTGAGGCAAAACGACATCTGTTGCTCAACGAACTGACGAGCTCTCGTTGTTCCGGTGCGTACGGGCGGGGGTGGTGCCGTGTTGCCGGCCGGGCTCGGCAGCGAGTGTCCGAGCAGGATACGACGCACGTAGATGATCTGCGTGCCGCTCCGGACAAGGAGAGTGCGCCGAACGGGTGAGCAAGGGGTGAGAAACCCGTGCGCCTGTGCGAGGTCTGTGTCGGCCCGTGTGCGGAGCGTGGCCGGAAGCCATCTCGCCCGGGCGCTGATACCCTGGTAGCCCGTGGACCGGTGGGCGCCCCCCGAAGGGAAAATCACAGAAGGGGACCCCCGAACCGCAGCGACGGCACCCCCGGAATTCCTCCGGCTCGGCAGCCGCACCGCACCTCCAGACCGCGACCACGGGAGCCCCCTCTTGGCCATGCCGCCCGCTGCTTTTCGAAACAGCAAAGCCACGACGACCAAGCACATCTTCGTCACCGGGGGTGTCGCCTCCTCGCTGGGCAAGGGCCTGACGGCCTCCAGCCTCGGCATGCTGCTCAAGGCGCGGGGCCTGCGCGTCGTGATGCAGAAGCTCGACCCGTACCTGAACGTCGACCCGGGCACGATGAACCCCTTCCAGCACGGTGAGGTGTTCGTCACCAACGACGGCGCCGAGACCGACCTGGACATCGGCCACTACGAGCGCTTCCTCGACCGCGATCTGGACGGCTCCGCCAACGTCACCACCGGTCAGATCTACTCGACGGTGATCGCCAAGGAGCGGCGCGGCGAGTACCTGGGCGACACCGTGCAGGTCATCCCGCACATCACCAACGAGATCAAGCATCGCATCCGGCGCATGGCGACGGACGAGGTGGACGTCGTGATCACCGAGGTGGGTGGCACGGTCGGCGACATCGAGTCGCTGCCGTTCCTGGAGACCGTGCGCCAGGTCCGGCACGAGGTCGGTCGCGACAACGTCTTCGTTGTTCACATCTCTCTCCTGCCCTACATCGGACCCTCGGGTGAGCTCAAGACGAAGCCGACCCAGCATTCGGTTGCGGCCCTCAGGAACATCGGTATCCAGCCGGACGCCATCGTGCTGCGCTGCGACCGCGAGGTGCCCACCGCGATCAAGCGCAAGATCTCGCTGATGTGCGACGTCGACGAGGCAGCCGTGGTCGCCTGCCCCGACGCCCGCTCGATCTACGACATCCCGAAGACCGTGCACGGCGAGGGCCTGGACGCCTACGTCGTGCGCAAGCTGGACCTGCCGTTCCGTGACGTGGACTGGACGACGTGGGACGACCTGCTCGACCGCGTCCACAACCCCGACCACGAGATCACCCTGGCCCTGGTCGGCAAGTACATCGACCTGCCCGACGCCTACCTCTCGGTCATCGAGGCGCTGCGCGCGGGCGGCTTCGCCAACAAAGCCCGCGTGAAGATCAAGTGGGTCACCTCCGACGACTGCAAGACCCAGTCGGGCGCCGCCCAGCAGCTCGGTGACGTGGACGGCATCTGCATTCCGGGCGGCTTCGGCGACCGCGGGGTGCAGGGCAAGGTCGGTGCCATCCGCTACGCCCGCGAGAACAGGATCCCGCTGCTCGGCCTCTGCCTGGGCCTGCAGTGCATCGTGATCGAGGCGGCCCGGAACCTCGCCGACATCTCCGACGCCAACTCCACCGAGTTCGATCCGGCCACCGCCCACCCGGTCATCTCCACCATGGCCGAGCAGCTCGACATCGTCGCCGGCGAGGGCGACATGGGCGGAACCATGCGCCTGGGCATGTACCCGGCCAAGCTGGCCGAGGGATCGATCGTGCGCGAGGTGTACGACGGCAAGGAGTACGTCGAGGAGCGGCACCGTCACCGGTACGAGGTGAACAACACCTACCGCGCCGAGCTGGAGAAGAAGGCGGGCATCCTGTTCTCGGGCACCTCGCCGGACGGCAAGCTCGTCGAGTATGTCGAGTACCCGCGCGAGGTCCACCCGTACCTGGTCGCCACCCAGGCGCACCCCGAGCTGCGCTCGCGTCCGACGCGTCCGCACCCGCTGTTCGCCGGGCTCGTGAAGGCCTCGGTCGAGCGGAAGAATTCCAAGTAACACACCAGTTGTACGGTGGCCGGGGTGCATACCTTCAAAAGGTGGGCACCCCGGTTTTCCTTGTACGTGTGGAAGGACAGGGCATGACGATCAAGGACACCCCCGAGGAGTGGGAGATCCGGGCGACGGAGACCCCCTTCGTGGGGAACAAGACCTCCGTCCGCACGGATGAGGTGGTCATGCCCGACGGCTCGGTGGTCCGGCGCGACTACCAGGTTCACCCCGGCTCCGTCGGCGT
Organism: Streptomyces sp. NPDC002838; assembly: GCF_040295365.1. Lineage (NCBI taxonomy): Bacteria > Bacillati > Actinomycetota > Actinomycetes > Kitasatosporales > Streptomycetaceae > Streptomyces > Streptomyces sp. NPDC002838. The sequence goes on from NZ_JBEOVF010000018.1 coordinate 23,221, forward strand.
GCTCGCCCTCGACGCCGAGGACCGCGTCCTGCTCATCAAGCAGTACCGCCACCCGGTGCGGCAGAAGCTGTGGGAGATCCCGGCGGGCCTTCTCGACGTCCCCGGCGAGAACCCGCTGCACGCCGCTCAGCGCGAGCTGTACGAGGAGGCGCACGTCAAGGCCGAGGACTGGCGCGTCCTCACCGATGTGTACACGACCGCCGGAGGCTGCGACGAGGCCGTGCGGATCTTCCTGGCCCGCGATCTGTCCGAGGCCGACGGGCAGCGCTTCGAGGTGGAGGACGAGGAGGCCGACATGGAGCACGCGCGCGTGCCGGTCGACGAGCTGGTCCGGGGTGTGCTCGCGGGGGAGCTGCACAACAACTGCCTCGTCGTGGGCGTGCTTTCACTGGTCGCCGCGCGTGGCGGCGACGGGCTGGACGCGCTGCGTCCGGCGGAGGCGCCGTGGCCGGCGCGTCCCTTCGAGACGTGAACCCACCCGATAGTGCGTGTGATCTGACGATCGGTTGATCCGATCGGGGGACGTGCCCGCCGCGCTCCGCCCGGAACGTAGCAGAGCGTGAACTAGGCTCTGTAAGCGCTCGAACCGGAGTCCCGGCGGGCTTGCGCGTGCGGTGGGACGGGAGTGTGGCCCGTGACGGATCAGGCGGTGGACACAGGCGGCGTGCAGCTGTCCGGAGACGCTGCTGAGGAGACTCGGTTCCTGGGCCGTACAAGGGAGTTGAAGGAACTCCGCGCCGACATCGAACGCGCCGGCCTCGACACCCTCTCCGGCCGCAAGGCCCCACGCGCGCGCGTATTGCTCATCGCGGGCAGGCCCGGCTCGGGGCGCACCGCCCTCGCCGAAGAGCTCGTACGGCAGGTCGCGGACCGTTACCGGGACGGCGTGCTGCGGGCCCGGCTCAGCGAGCCGGACGGCACCCCCGTCCCCGTCGAGTACACCGCTCGCGAACTGCTCGCCGCCCTCGACCTGCCGACCCCCGCCGGAGCCGCCGAGGACGACCTCACCGCGGCCCTCCGCGAGGCCCTCGCCGACCGCAGGACGCTGCTCCTGCTCGACGACGCGGCCACCGCCGAGCAGGTCGACGCCCTGCTGCCGGACACCCCGGAATGCCTGGCCGTCGCCGTCTCGGGGGGCCCGCTGACCGGCATCGCGGACGTCCGCCCCTGCACCCTGGGCGGCCTCGACACCAAGTCCGCCCTTGAGTTGCTGTCCCGGCACACCGGCTCGGTCCGCATCACCGTCGACCCGCGGGCGGCCGAGGGCCTGGTCGAGGAGTGCCAGGCCCAGCCCGCCGCGCTGATGCTGGCGGGCGGCTGGCTGGCCGCCCGCCCCAAGGCGGCCGTCGCCGACCTCGCCAAGCAGCTGCACGCGGAGAGTGACGAGGGAACTCCGCTGAGCCGGGTCTTCCGACTCGCCTACGCGTCCCTCCCGGGCACCGCCGCCCGGATACTGCGACTGCTCGCCCTCTCCCCGGCCGGCCTCGTCGACCCGCACACCGCCTCCGCGCTCGCCGGCTGCTCGGTGAGCGGCGCCCGCACCACCCTGGACGATTTCGTCGCCCTGGGCCTGCTGCACGCCGTGGACTCGCCGCTGCCCCAGTACGAGGTCCCCGGCTGCCTGCACCCCCTCCTGAAGGCCCTCGCCGAGACCCAGGAGCGTCCCGCCGAGCTCCAGCTGGCCCGCGCGCGGATGCTGGAGCGGACCGTACGGCTGCTGCAGTCCTGCCGGACGATCACCGAGACCGACAGCCCCGAGGCGCGCGAGAAGCTCCAGGGCATGCCGCCCTCCCTACGTTTCCCGAGCCCCCGGGCGGCCGCCGACTGGCTGCGCCTGCGCCGGCCCGCTCTGCTCGCCGCGGCCCGTCTCGCGGTCGCCGACGGGGAGCTGGACACGCTCGCCCGGCGCCTGATGTCCCAGCTGGTCCGGGCGATGGTCGCCCACTTCGGCACGCAGGCGGCCGCGCCCGACCTGTACGGCATCCACCGCCTCGTCCTGGACGTGGCCGAGCGCCGGAACCTGCCCCGCGAGCAGGCCGCCGCCCTGCTCAACCTCGCCGACCTGGACGCCCGGACCGGCCGTACGCGGGAGGCGCTGACCCGCTATCGGGCGGCGCTGGACGCCGGACGCGAGGCGAACGACCCGTATGCGACCGGCCGCGCGATGGAATCCGTAGGCGGTGCCCATCTGGAGCTCGGGGACTACGACCGGGCCGCCGACTGGTTCGGCCGGGCCCTCGCCGAGCGGCTGGCCCGGGACGAGCGCGCCGACGCCGCCCGGCTGTACGGCCGTATCGCCGCCGCGCACACCTACGCGGGCCGTTACGGCGAGGCGCTGCGGAACTGGCGGGCAGCGGTCGCCGGGCACCGCAAGAACGGCGATGTGGCCGCCCACGCGCGGGCGCTGAGCGAACTGGCGCGCGTCCAGGAGTACGCGGGCCGGCCCGAGGAGTCGCTGCGCACCTGCCAGGAGGCCGTGGAGTGGGCGCGCCGCGCCGAGGACGTACGCCTCCAGGCCGCCCTGTACCTGCGGCTCGCCGACACCCTGGAGCACCTCGGCGATCCCGCGGCGGCCTGGCTGCACCGGGGCACGGCCGAGCGGCTGCTGGCGGAGGAGCATCCGGAGCCGGACGCGGAATCCGGCGCGCAGCCCGAGGCGGAGCCGGAAGCAGAGCCCGAAACGGAGTCGGGCACGAAGCCGGGCACGGGGCTGGGCATGAAGCCGGGCACGGAGTCGGACACGGGGCCGGGCACGGGGCCGGGCATGGAGCCGGGCACGGAGCCGGATACGGGGCCGGGCACGAAGCCGGACATGAAGCCGGACATGAAGCCGGACATGAAGCCGGGCACGGGGCTGGGCATGAAGCCGGGCACGGGGCTGGGCATGAAGCCGGGCACGGAGTCGGACACGGAGCCGGGCACGGGGCCGGGCACGGAGCCGGGCACGGGGCCGGGCACGGAGCCGGATACGGGGCCGGACATGAAGCCGGGCATGGAGCCGGGCAGGGGGCCGGGCATGGAGCCGGGCACGGGGCCGGGCACGGAGCCGGGCACGGGGCCGGGCATGAAGCCGGGCACGGGGCCGGACACGGAGCCGGGCACGAAGCCGGACACGGGGCCGGGCACGAAGCCGGAAGCGGAGCCCGGGACGGGGCCGGAGGCAGAGCCCGACAAGGGCCGGAAATGAAGCCCGATCCGGAGCCGGGACCCCTCGATGACCCGGAACACGACGCTAACGCCTGCGAAATCCGCAGTACATCCGCTGAAGGTTGATGCAATGAAAGGCTAGACAGCGGGAACACCTTCATTAGACTGGCTCTGCCGCACCTTCTCCTGCGGTGTCTCCCGGTGTGCCCGCGCATGCCTGGGTATGTCTTGTAATGCCCCACACCCTCTGAGCCAAGGACCGTGATCGACGTGAAGGTCGGCATCCCCCGCGAGGTCAAGAACAACGAGTTCCGGGTGGCCATCACCCCCGCCGGCGTGCACGAGCTGGTGCGCCACGGCCACCAGGTCGTCGTCGAACACAACGCCGGTGTCGGTTCCTCGATCACGGACGACGAGTACATCGCCGCCGGCGCGCAGATCCTGCCGAGCGCCGACGAGGTGTGGGCCACCGCCGACCTGCTGCTGAAGGTCAAGGAGCCCATCGCGGAGGAGTACCACCGCCTCCGCAAGGACCAGACGCTCTTCACCTACCTGCACCTGGCCGCCTCCAAGGAGTGCACGGACGCCCTCGTCGAGTCCGGCACCACCGCGATCGCATACGAGACGGTGGAGCTGCCCGGCCGCGCGCTCCCGCTGCTCGCCCCCATGTCCGAGGTCGCGGGCCGCCTCGCCCCGCAGGTCGGCGCCTACCACCTGATGGCCGCGAACGGCGGCCGCGGTGTGCTGCCCGGCGGTGTCCCGGGCGTGCTGGCCGGCCGGGCCGTCGTCATCGGCGGCGGCGTCTCCGGCTGGAACGCCGCGCAGATCGCCATCGGCATGGGCTTCCACGTCACCCTGCTCGACAAGGACATCAACAAGCTCAAGGAGGCGGACAAGATCTTCGGTACGAAGATCCAGACCGTCGTCTCCAACGCCTTCGAACTGGAGAAGGCCTGCCTGGAGGCCGACCTCGTCATCGGCGCCGTCCTCATCCCGGGCGCCAAGGCCCCGAAGCTGGTCACCAACGAGCTCGTGTCGCGCATGAAGCCGGGAAGTGTCCTTGTCGACATCGCGATCGACCAGGGCGGCTGCTTCGAGGACTCCCGCCCGACCACCCACGCCGATCCGACCTTCAAGGTCCACGAATCGGTTTTCTACTGCGTCGCCAACATGCCCGGCGCGGTGCCCAACACCTCCACCTACGCGCTCACCAACGCCACGCTGCCCTACATCGTCGAACTCGCCGACCACGGCTGGGTGGACGCGCTGCGCCGCGACCCCGCGCTCGCCAGGGGCCTCAACGCCCACGACGGCAAGGTGACTTACCGGGAGGTCGCGGAGGCGCACGGCTTGGAGCACGTGGAGCTCGAGTCCCTGCTCGGCTGAGCCCGCGTCGACTGACCCCCGCGTGGCCGAACCGCTAAGTCACCATTGGGTAAAAGGCGATACGTCAACACTGGTCGTCAACGGCACACATACGGCCGGACCTTGCCCGACAAGGTCCGGCCGGATGTGTGTATGGTCACTTTGCGACTCTCGGTCAACTCGCCTCGAACGTAACCCTTGAACCGATTCGTACACCGGTGAAACCCACCGTGCGACGGCCGTACGCCCTTGACAGAGGGATGTTTCATTGCCGACACATCCTGCCGGGTCCGGCGGATTGTGTTGCTGCGGACGCCCGACACGCCATAGAGTCGCCAACCGTCGGCATGGTGCCACGCTGACCTGTCTAGAAGTTTCCTGGTCACCAAGGAGGTAAGACGACTTGTGAATGAGTCGACATTTTCTCCCGGGGGTGGTCAACCAGGAACGCCTGCACGGGCCCAGGGCTCCGCGGGGTTCGAGGCTGTCGGCTCCGTCGCGGTGCGCACCTTCGCAGCCCACCAGAGTCACCAGAGGTCGATTGTGACTCAGCCAGCACACCAGAGCATGGATGGCCATCACGTGAACGCCATGGCCGGCGACGGAAGTGGCGCGCCCCACAACCACTTCGCCGACTACGACGAACTGCCCGAGGGGCACTTCTACGACCCCGACGCCGAGTACGAGCCCGATCCCGAGTACGCGGCCACGCTCGCGCCCGACGCTGCCCGCCAGCGCCGCGAGCGCATCGGCCCGACCGGGCGCCCGCTGCCGTACTTCCCGATCCCGGGCCCGCTGACCGATCACGGACCCGCGAAGATCATCGCGATGTGCAACCAGAAGGGCGGCGTCGGCAAGACGACGTCGACCATCAACCTGGGTGCCGCTCTCGCGGAGTACGGACGCCGGGTGCTGCTCGTGGACTTCGACCCGCAGGGCGCGCTGTCGGTCGGTCTCGGTGTCAACCCGATGGAGCTCGACCTCACCGTCTACAACCTGCTCATGGAGCGGGGCATGGCGGCCGACGAGGTGCTCCTGAAGACGGCGGTCCCGAACATGGACCTGCTGCCCAGCAACATCGACCTGTCCGCCGCCGAGGTCCAGCTGGTGAGCGAGGTCGCGCGCGAGTCCACGCTCCAGCGCGCCCTGAAGCCGCTCATGGCCGACTACGACTACATCGTGATCGACTGCCAGCCCTCGCTCGGCCTGCTCACCGTCAACGCCCTGACGGCCGCGCACAAGGTGATCGTGCCCCTGGAGTGCGAGTTCTTCGCCCTCCGCGGTGTCGCACTGCTGACGGAGACCATCGAGAAGGTCCAGGAACGGCTCAACCCGGAGCTGGAGCTCGACGGGATCCTCGCCACGATGTACGACTCGCGCACCGTGCACAGCCGCGAGGTGCTCGCGCGGGTCGTCGAGGCGTTCGACGACCACGTCTACCACACGGTCATCGGGCGCACGGTCCGCTTCCCGGAGACCACGGTCGCCGGTGAGCCGATCACCACGTACGCCTCCAACTCCGTCGGCGCCGCCGCCTACCGTCAGCTGGCCAGGGAGGTGCTCGCCCGGTGTCACGCCGAGTGAGTCTGCCGGGGGCCGACGAACTGTTCCGTACGACAGGGGGGATGGCGCTCCAGGCGTCCACTCCCCGGCGCCAGGCCAACGGCGAGGCCCGGGTGCCGGCTCCCGCGGGGGAGTCCGACGGGGCCGCGGGCGCGTCCTCCGAGGACGCACCGCAGTCCGTGCCCGCGCAGGGCGGTGACGGCGACGGCGCGGAGCATGTGGCGACCGACGCGGAACCGGCCGAGGCCGGCGAGTCCCGCAGCCGGGGTGCGGCTGCGGACCGCTCCGGGCGACGTCAGGGGGCGCAGGAAGGTTCTGCCGCGGGTTCCGCGACGTCCGCGACCCCAGCGACGTCCGCTGCGCCGCGCAAGCGCGGACGGGCCGCCGCGCGGCGGCCCAGCGGGCGGGAGCGGCACGACGAGAAGATCACGGTGTACGTGTCCGCCGAGGAGCTCATGGATCTGGAGCACGCGCGGCTGGTGCTCCGGGGTGAGCACGGGCTGGCGGTCGACCGCGGGCGGATCGTCCGTGAGGCGGTCGCCGTGGTGCTCGCGGATCTGGAGACCCGGGGGGATGCCAGCATCCTCGTACGACGGCTTCGTGGGCGGTAGCGGTAGCCTGCGGGGGCTATGACCTCGAACGACGTTCCCTCGGGCTCCGGCGTCCCTGCCGGTCGTCGGCGTGCGCTGGGGCGGGGACCAGGAGCGGCGTCGGTTCCTCTGGAACCCGTGGCTCCGGTGGCTCCGGTGGAGGAGCCTCAGGCTTCTGTTGATGAGGAGCCTCCCGTAGCGGAGCCACCGATTCCGGCGGAGGCGGAACCCGAGGTCGTAGTTCCGGAACCGGCACCCGAAGTACCTCGCAGTGAGCCCGAACCCGCCGAACCCCAAGACCCCGACGACGGCGTCTTCAAGGTCCGGCTCGCCAACTTCGAGGGCCCTTTCGACCTGCTCCTCCAGCTGATCTCCAAGCACAAGCTGGACGTCACCGAGGTCGCCCTGTCCAAGGTGACCGACGAGTTCATGGCGCACATCAGGGCGATGGGGCCGGACTGGGACCTGGACGAGACGACTGAGTTCCTGGTGGTCGCGGCCACGCTGCTCGACCTGAAGGCCGCCCGGCTGCTGCCCTCCGCCGAAGTGGAGGACGAGGCGGACCTGGCCCTGCTGGAGGCCCGGGACCTGCTGTTCGCGAGGCTGCTCCAGTACCGCGCGTACAAGCAGATCGCCGACATCTTCGGCGGACGGCTCGACGAGGAGGCCCGGCGCTACCCCCGTACCGTCGGACTGGAACCCCACCACGCCGAGCTGCTGCCCGAGGTCGTCATCAGAATCGGCGCGGAAGGGTTCGCCAAGCTCGCCGTCAAGGCGATGCAGCCCAGGCCCAAGCCGCAGGTGTACGTCGACCACATCCACGCGCCGCTGGTCAGCGTGCAGGAGCAGGCCGGGATCGTCGTCGCACGGCTGAAGGAGCTCGGCGAGGCCAGCTTCCGCGCGCTCGTCGAGGACACCGACGACACCCTGACCGTCGTAGCGCGCTTTCTGGCCCTGCTGGAGCTGTACCGCGAGAAGGCCGTGGCGCTGGAGCAGGAGACCGCCCTCGGTGAGCTGCTCGTGCGCTGGACCGGCGGGGACGGGGACGAGACGCCGACGGTGACCGACGAGTTCGACCGGCCGCCCGAGGAGCCCAAGGACGAAGCCAAGGAGAAGAAGGCGTGAGCGAGGAGACCACCGAGGTTCCGGCCGGGCTGCGGACCGTCGCCGACCTCGACCTCAAGCCGGCCCTGGAGGCCGTCCTCATGGTCGTGGACGAGCCCGCGACCGAGGAGCACCTGGCGAAGATCCTCCAGCGGCCCAAGCGGCAGATCGCGGACGCGCTGCGGGAGCTGGCCGACCAGTACACCGTGCAGGGGCGGGGCTTCGAACTGCGGCTGATCGCGGGCGGTTGGCGCTACTACACCCGTCCCGAGTACGCGGCGGCCGTCGAGGGCTTCGTCCTGGACGGCCAGCAGGCCCGGCTCACCCAGGCGGCGCTGGAGACGCTCGCGGTCGTCGCCTACCGCCAGCCGGTCAGCCGCAGCAGGGTCTCGGCGGTGCGCGGAGTGAACTGCGACGGCGTGATGCGTACCCTCCTGCAGCGCGGTCTGGTCGAGGAGGCGGGCACGGAACCCGAAACAGGTGCGATCCTGTACAGGACGACGAACTACTTCCTGGAGCGGATGGGCCTGCGCGGTCTGGACGAGCTCCCGGAGCTCGCGCCCTTCCTCCCGGAGGCGGAGGCGATCGAGGCCGAGACCCAGGAAGCCGTACCGTCGTTCGATCCGGATGCTCCGGACGCGGACGACGGTCCCACGTCGACCATGCCTGATACGACGACGACGGAACTTTGATGCGAAGCAGCGGTAGCGGCAAGAGCGGCGGGCGCGGTAACCACCGCGGGGCCGGCAACAACAGGGACCAGAAGCAGGGGCAGGGGCAGGGTCAGGGCCGTCCCCGCAAGCCCCGCCCCGAGGAGCGCCGCTACGACGTGGGCCCCGGCGCCTCCCCGGAGGGCCCGAAGTCGGGGCGCGGCGGCGCGGCCCGCGGCGGTGCCAAGGGCGGACCGAAGAAGCCCCAGCAGCGCGGGCGGACGGCTCCGGCGACCTCGCGTGAGTACGAGACGCGGGCCGAGGAGCGCAACCGCGAGCGGTACGCGGGCAAGAAGGACGTCAAGCTGCCCAAGACCTTCCCGGGCGCCGAGCAGGAGGGCGAGCGGCTGCAGAAGGTCCTCGCGCGCGCGGGATACGGCTCGCGGCGGGCCTGCGAGGAGCTGATCGAGCAGGCGCGGGTCGAGGTCAACGGCGAGATCGTCCTGGAGCAGGGCAAGCGGGTCGACCCGGAGAAGGACGAGGTCAAGGTGGACGGCCTGACGGTCGCCACGCAGTCGTACCAGTTCTTCGCGCTGAACAAGCCGGCCGGTGTGGTCTCCACGATGGAGGACCCCGAGGGCCGGCAGTGCCTCGGTGACTACGTCACCAACCGCGAGACCCGGCTCTTCCACGTCGGCCGGCTCGACACCGAGACCGAGGGCGTCATCCTGCTCACCAACCACGGCGAGCTGGCGCACCGGCTGACCCACCCCAAGTACGGCGTGAAGAAGACCTACCTCGCGCACATCGTCGGCCCGATCCCGCGCGACCTGGGCAAGCGCCTGAAGGACGGCATCCAGCTGGAGGACGGCTACGCGCGCGCGGACCACTTCCGGGTCGTCGAGCAGACCGGCAAGAACTACCTGGTCGAGGTCACCCTCCACGAGGGCCGCAAGCACATCGTGCGCCGCATGCTGGCCGAGGCCGGCTTCCCGGTCGACAAGCTGGTCCGCGTCGCCTTCGGGCCGATCACCCTGGGCGACCAGAAATCGGGCTGGCTGCGACGGCTGTCGAACACGGAGGTCGGGATGCTGATGCAGGAGGTCGACCTCTAGGCCCTGTCGGCAGGCCCTAGGGTTCTCCCATGATCACGACTCCGACCAAACGCGCCGCCACGGGGGCGCTCATCGGCCTCGCCCTCGGGGACGCCCTCGGATATCCGACCGAGTTCCACAGCGTGCCGTCGATCCTCGACAGGTACGGGCCCTGGCGGGAGCTGGAGCTGCCGGCGTCCGGGATGGTCACCGACGACACGCAGATGACGCTGGCGCTCGGGCGGGGGCTGCGGACGGCCATGGACCGGGGGGTGCTCGGGCCCGAGGACATGGCGGAGGCGGTGCGCCTGGAGTTCATCGCGTGGAACCGCTCCCCGGAGAACAACCGCGCGCCCGGCAACACCTGCCTCAGGGCCTGTGCTCTGCTGGAACACGCGGACCGGCCGTGGCAGGACGCCAGCCAGATCGGCTCCAAGGGCTGCGGCGCCAACATGCGCGTCGCGCCCGTCGGGCTCGTCCCCGGGCTGAGCGACGAACAGCGCGCGGGTGCCGCTCAGTTGCAGTCCGCGCTCACCCACGGGCATCCGACGGCGCTCGCCGCGTCCGACCTCACCGCGCACGCCGTACGACTGCTCGCGCAGGGCGCCGAGCCGGCCGGGCTGGTCGACCTGCTGCGGTCGTACGCGCACGAGAACCGCACCCACTACCACGAGCGCTGGCTCGGCGACCTGTGGACGCGCGGTCAGGACCCCAGCCCCGAGCTCTTCATGGCGCGTGGCTGGGACGAGTGCCTGGGGGTTCTGGACCGGCTCCAGGACGCCCTGCGCACTCCCTCGCCGGAGACCGACCCGTGCCTGGCCACCGGAGAGGGCTGGATCGCCGAAGAGGCGCTGGCGACCGGCCTGTTGTGCTTCCTGCTCTTCCCCGACGAGCCGGTGACGGCCCTGCGCCGGGCCGCCTGCACCTCCGGCGACTCCGACTCGATCGCCTGCCTGGCGGGTGCCTTCGCGGGCGCGCACCTGGGCGGGGAGGTCTGGCCGGCCGAGTGGGCGGACCGGATCGAGTACCGGGGCGAGCTGGTGACGCTCGGGGCGCTCTGGGACGCCTGACGGGACGGCGGCGGACGGGCGGCGGACGGGTGGCGGTCACGCCAGGCGGATGGAGTCCCCCTCCACCGTGATCTTCTTCTCGGGCAGCGGCTTGGTCGCCGGAGGGCTGGTCACCGCGCCGTCCGCGATGGAGAACTTGCTGCCGTGGCAGGTGCAGTTGATGGTGCCGTCGGAAACACTGGCCACCGGGCACCGCTGATGGGTGCAGATGTTGGTGAAGGCCTTGAACTCGCCCTGCGCCGGCTGGGTGACGACGACGCCCTCGTCCTTGAAGATCGTGCCGCCGCCGACCGGGATGTCGCTCGTCTTCGCCAGCTCCTGGCCGGGGGAGACGGACGGGGACGCACCGGAGTCGTCGCCGCGGTCGCCGCATCCGGCGACGAGCGCCGCCGCGCCCGTCGCGAGGAGAACCGTGCGCCGCGTCGGGCCTTGAGTCATGTCGTCACTCCGAAGGTGCGGAAGAACCAGAGGGCCGATGTCAGCCAGGTGATCGTGAAGGCCGTGAAGACCAGGCCGCCGACGATCGGCAGCAACCAGCCCGGGAGTCGCTCCGAGCGGAGCAACAGCATCTTGGCACTGAAGGCACCGAAGAAGAAACAACCCAGGAGCGAGTGCCACAGAACGCGTGATCCGTACGTCTGATAGCCCAGCGCGTACAGACAGTGCACCGCGACCGGGACCGACACGAGGAACGCCGCGCGACCCGACCAGCGGTGCGGTGCCGGTGCCCAGCGGGGGCCCGGCAGCTTGCCGTACACCATCGCCGCCGAGACCACCTGGACGAGCGCGAAGAGGAACGCCGTCGTCGCCAGCCAGGACTTCACCGTCCCCGTGCTGTCGAAGCCGACGAGGTCGAAGGCGTTCCCCGCCGGCTCGTGGACCTTGCCGTACGCCCCCAGGCGACCGCCACCGCGCCGGCGACGAGCGCCGGGACCAGGTAGCGGGCGGGACCCGGTCGGCGGTGCGTGGGCTCGGGGGAGGGGAAGTCCTGGGTGGCGGCGTTCGGGTCGACGGTCATGATCGCTCCCGTGAGCAGGGGATCAGGGGGTTGCCGGGCGTGCCGTGAGCTGCTGTCAGTCGACCGTCACCGCACCGGTCTCCGGGGCGATGCGCGGCGCAGTCGAGGGCGCGCCGTCGATGTCGACGGCGGAGGAATCGTCGTCGATACGGCCCGCGTAGTCGGCGTTCGATACGGGGGTTCTCGTCGGGAGCGGAGACGGGGTCGGCGTCGTGGGCGCCGGTGACACCGTGGCCGGGGGCGGTTCGTTCATACGGGCCTCCCCTGAGGCGACTTTCTGCCATGCGAGCGGACCGGTGGCCCGGCGTCCACAGGCGCACAGGAGTGTTCCCGCCCGGCGGGCGTCTCAGCGGGCGGGCGCGGCGCACCGGCCCGACGGGGGCTGACTAGGCTGGACGGACAAAGAGCCGATACGCACATCAGCGAGGAGCAACGCCGTGGCGGTACGAGCGGTCCGGGGCGCCGTCCAGCTCGAGCGGGACGAGGCCGGCCACATGGACGAGCAGGTCGGAGCCCTGCTCAGCGCCATCCTGGAGCGGAACGACCTCACCTCGGACGACCTGATCAGCATCTGGTTCACGGCCACGCCCGACCTGCACAGCGACTTCCCGGCGGCCTCGGCCCGCAAGCTCGGCATCGTCGACGTCCCGCTGATCTGCGCCCAGGAACTGGACATCGAGGGCGCCCTGCCCCGCGTCGTCCGCGTTCTCGCGCACATCGAGTCCGACCGGCCCCGCAGCGGGATCAACCACGTCTACCTCGGCGCCGCGGCCGCCCTGCGCAAGGACATCGCCCAGTGAGAACCGCACTCGTCATCGGAACCGGCCTCATCGGTACGTCGGCCGCCCTCGCCCTGTCCCAGCGGGGCGTCGTCGTCCACCTCGCCGACCACGACGCGGAGCAGGCCCGTACGGCCGCCGCGCTCGGCGCCGGCACCGACGAGGCGCCCGACGCTCCCGTCGACCTCGCGATCGTCGCCGCCCCGCCCGCCCACGTGGCCGGGGTGCTCGCCGACGCCATGCGCCGGGGCGTGGCCCGCGGCTACCTCGACGTGGCCAGCGTCAAGGGCGGCCCGCGCCGCGAGTTGGAGGCGCTGGGCCTGGACCTCGCGTCGTACATCGGCACGCACCCCATGTCCGGCCGCGAGAAGTCCGGCCCGCTGGCCGCGACCGGCGACCTCTTCGAGGGCCGCCCCTGGGTGCTGACGCCGACCCGGGACACCGACACCGAGGTGCTGAACCTGGCTCTGGAACTGGTCTCGCACTGCCGGGCGGTTCCGGTGGTGATGGACGCGGACGCCCACGACCGCGCCGTCGCCCTGGTCTCCCACATGCCCCACCTGGTCTCCAGCATGGTCGCCGCGCGCCTGGAGCACGCCGAGGAGGCGGCCGTACGGCTGTGCGGGCAGGGCATCCGGGACGTGACCCGGATCGCCGCGTCCGACCCCGGGATGTGGATCGACATCCTGTCCGCCAACCCCGGTCCGGTCGCCGACCTCCTCGCGGACGTCTCCGCCGACCTCGACGAGACGGTCCGGGCGCTGCGGGCCCTGCAGGCCTCCGACGAGGCCAAGCGCCTGGAGGGCACCGCGGGCATCGAGAACGTCCTGCGGCGCGGCAACGCGGGCCAGGTCCGCGTCCCCGGCAAGCACGGGTCCGCTCCGCGGGCGTACGAGGTCGTGGCCGTCCTCATCGACGACCAGCCGGGCCAGCTGGCCCGCATCTTCGCGGACGCGGGGATGGCCGGGGTCAACATCGAGGACGTACGCATCGAGCACGCGACCGGGCAGCAGGCCGGTCTGGTGCAGCTGATGGTGGAGCCGAAGGCGGCGCCCGTCCTGACGGCGGCGCTGCGGGAGCGGGGCTGGTCGATTCGGCAGTGATCACTCGCACCGCGCAGTGATCCTCCGGATCATCCGCCTGTAAGAGGGGTCCCGGGGAGCCAGTAACCTTGTGCGGGGCACATGCGCGCCCCGCACACCCCACCACACCGCACCAGGAAGGTGTCCCCCTGTGGAAAACGGCGCCGCCCGGACCGTCCCGTCAGTGATTGTCGCCATCGACGGTCCCTCCGGCACGGGTAAGTCGAGCACGTCCAAGGCCGTGGCCGCGCAGCTCGGTCTGAGCTACCTGGACACCGGCGCCCAGTACCGGGCGATCACCTGGTGGATGGTGAACAACGGGATCGACATCGACGACCCGTCGGCGATCGCCGCCGCGGCCGGCAAGCCCGAGATCGTCTCCGGCACCGACCCGGCGAACCCGACGATCGCGGTCGACGGCACCGACGTGGCCGGTCCGATCCGCACCCACGAGGTCACCTCCAAGGTCAGCGCGGTCAGCGCGGTGCCCGAGGTGCGCGCCCGGATCACCGAGCTGCAGCGGTCGCTCGCGGCCTCCGCCGAGCAGGGCATCGTCGTCGAGGGCCGGGACATCGGTACGACCGTGCTGCCCGACGCCGACCTGAAGATCTTCCTCACCGCCTCCCCGGAGGCCCGGGCCGCCCGCCGCAGCGGCGAGCTGAAGGGCGCCGACGTCCACGCGACCCGCGAGGCGTTGATCAAGCGGGACGCGGCCGACTCCAGCCGCAGGACCTCGCCGCTCGCCAAGGCGGACGACGCGGTCGAGGTGGACACCACCGAGTTCACGCTGGCGCAGGTCATCGAGTGCGTCGTCACGCTCGTCGAGGAGAAGCGGGCCGCGAAGTGAGCGAACTGCCTTCGGCGCGGGGTGCCGAGGTCGGGCGGCGCATCGGCGTCGGCCTGATGTACGGGCTGTGGAAGCCGCGCGTGCTCGGCGCCTGGCGGGTCCCCGCGACCGGCCCGGCGATCCTCGCCGTCAACCACTCCCACAACATCGACGGCCCGATGGTCATGGGTGTGGCGCCCCGGCCGACGCACTTCCTGATCAAGAAGGAGGCGTTCGTCGGACCGCTCGATCCCTTCCTGCTCGGCATCGGGCAGGTGAAGGTGGACCGCGACACCACCGACCGTACGGCGATCACCCGGGCGCTGGGTGTGCTGGCGGGCGGCGGCGTCCTCGGGATCTTCCCGGAGGGCACCCGGGGCGAGGGCGACTTCGCCGCGCTGCGCGCCGGGCTCGCGTACTTCGCCGTACGAGGCGGTGCACCGATCGTCCCGGTCGCCGTGCTGGGAAGTTCCGACCGGCCGGGACGGTTGATAAAGGGGCTGCCTCCGCTGCGCAGCCGGGTCGACGTCGTCTTCGGCGACCCTTTCGAGGCGGGCGACGGCAGCGGACGGCGTACGCGCAAGGCGCTCGACGAGGCGACCGAACGCATCCAGAAGCAGCTCACCGCGCACCTGGAAAACGCCAGGCGGCTGACCGGCCGCCCGGGCGACACTGAGTAGTGGACCAATCCGGAAAACTCCGGGTGTTCCACCGATCACCACGATGAACGAGGTACGGACTTCATGAACGACCAGATCCACTCCGACGGCTCGGGCGGGGAGCACGAGCACGGAGAGCTTGGCGATGCCGAGTACGCGGAGTTCATGGAGCTCGCCGCGGAAGAGGGCTTCGACATCGAGGACGTCGAGGGCGCGATCGAGGCGGCCGGACATGGCCCGCTGCCCGTCCTCGCCGTCGTGGGCCGTCCGAATGTCGGCAAGTCGACGCTCGTGAACCGCATCATCGGCCGACGCGAAGCCGTCGTCGAGGACAAGCCCGGCGTCACCCGCGACCGCGTCACCTACGAGGCCGAGTGGGCGGGCCGCCGCTTCAAGGTCGTCGACACCGGCGGCTGGGAGCAGGACGTCCTCGGCATCGACGCCTCCGTGGCCGCGCAGGCCGAGTACGCGATCGAGGCCGCCGACGCCGTCGTGTTCGTCGTCGACGCCAAGGTCGGCGCGACCGACACCGACGAGGCGGTCGTACGACTGCTGCGCAAGGCCGGCAAGCCCGTGGTGCTGTGCGCCAACAAGGTCGACGGCCCGAGCGGCGAAGCGGACGCGGCCTACCTGTGGTCCCTGGGCCTGGGCGAGCCGTACCCCGTCTCCGCGCTGCACGGCCGGGGCACCGGCGACATGCTGGACCAGGTCCTTCAGGCCCTGCCGGACGCGCCTGAGCAGACCTTCGGCACCGCGATCGGCGGCCCGCGCCGCATCGCGCTGATCGGCCGCCCGAACGTCGGCAAGTCCTCGCTGCTGAACAAGGTGGCCGGCGAGGAGCGCGTCGTCGTCAACGAAATCGCCGGCACCACCCGTGACCCGGTCGACGAGCTGATCGAACTCGGCGGAGTGACCTGGAAGTTCGTCGACACGGCGGGCATCCGCAAGCGCGTCCACCTCCAGCAGGGCGCCGACTACTACGCCTCGCTGCGCACCGCCGCCGCCGTCGAGAAGGCCGAGGTGGCCGTCATCCTCATCGACGCCTCCGAGTCCATCTCGGTCCAGGACCAGCGCATCGTCACCATGGCCGTCGAGGCGGGCCGCGCGATCGTCCTGGCGTTCAACAAGTGGGACACCCTCGACGAGGAGCGCCGCTACTACCTGGAGCGGGAGATCGAGACCGAGCTCGGCCAGGTCGCGTGGGCGCCCCGGGCGAACGTCTCGGCGCGCACCGGACGGCACATGGAGAAGCTCGTCCCGGCGATCGAGACGGCCCTGGCGGGCTGGGAGACCCGAGTCCCGACGGGCCGGCTGAACGCCTTCCTCGGCGAGCTGGTCGCCGCCCACCCGCACCCGATCCGCGGCGGCAAGCAGCCCCGCATCCTCTTCGGCACCCAGGCCGGCACCAGGCCCCCGCGGTTCGTGCTCTTCGCGTCCGGCTTCATCGAGGCGGGCTACCGCCGCTTCATCGAGCGCCGCCTGCGCGAGGAGTTCGGTTTCGAGGGGACGCCGATCCACATCTCGGTGCGGGTGCGCGAGAAGCGCGGCAGGAAGAAGTGACGCACGTATGAGGAAGGGCGGCCCCGACCGGGGCCGCCCTTCCTCATGCCTCAGACGCCTCTGCGCGGCCCGGGCGGCAGCGCCGCCGGAACGTGGTGCATCCCGGTGCTGTGCTGCTGCCCGATCTGTCCCACGCGCTGCCACTGCGACTGCTGGCGGGCGCTGTACGCCCCCGTGCTGTAGGCGCTGTACGAGTTGCTGAACGAGCCCGTACTGTGCGGGATGTTCCCGAAGGCGGTGAACCCCAGCTCCTCCTCGCCGCTGCGGTCACCCGGCAGCGAGCGGAAGGACTTGACGTACTCGGCGTAGAGCGCGTCGTAGATCGGCGTGGCCGATGGGCCACCCAGAGGATCCTGAGCCACTCGCGCAAACGGCAGCGGCTGGAACTGGCGGCGGGGAACGTCGTAGGTGTGCACGTATGTCCAAACGACCCTGAGGTCGAAGGGATGCGGCTGGGCCACGCCCTACGCGCAGCCCCGTGACGGGAGGCGCACTCACGTCCCCGCAAGCGGCAGCGCCGCCGCAACCAACTTCCCGTTCGCCGCCGCCTTGTCCAGCGCGTCCCGCAGCAGGTCCTCTCGAGGCTGCCGCCCGATGGACCCCACCGGCGCCGCGAACAACAGCACCTGCTGGTGCTTGTTGGCGGCGGCCCGCCACGGCTCCGTCACCTGCAACGGCTGGTGCGCCTGCCACCAGGCGATCGGCTGCCCGCCATTCGCCGAAGGCTGAAGCACCGCGTGCAGCTGGCCCATGGCCAACAGCACCGACCACCCGTGCAGCACGGACGGCGTGGAATGAATCGCGGTCACCGGCATGAAGCCCTGCTCGATGAGCAGCGGCAGGAAGTCGTCGCCGACGCCGGTCGTGCCGGGCCGCACGATGGGCCCGGTCGGCTCGACCACCAGGGCGGGGTGCAACTCCCCGGCGATCAGGACGAGTCCGCTGGTCACACCGAGCACGGCCTGCTCGGGCGCGATCTTCTCGGGCTCCAGGTCGACCGTGTCACCGGTGATGGACTTCACGGCACCCTGGAGCTGCTCCTCGGTGACCTGGACAACCTGCGAGGGCAGGCAGGTGGCGTGGGCGAAGGCGAGGACGGCGGTCTCGTCGCCGACGAACAGGACGGTGCTGGTGCGCTCCTGTTCGGAGTCGCCCGGGGTGCGGCAGGACGTGCAGTCGTAACTGCCGGGGGCGTTCTCTCCGGCGAGCAGCCGGTCGGCTTCTTCGTCGCCGATCTCGGCGCGTACCTCGTTGCTGACGTCGAGCATGCGCGGCACGGGTGGCTCCCTCGGGGAAGTGGTGCGTGGCGGGACCGGGTGGCTCCCGGCCCGTGAACCGGGCGGGTCCCGGGCTCATGAAGGAGACAACGGGCGATCTGTGGCGGGAGTCACGCCCCACGGCGAACGGAATCGAACCATCCACCGCACAGGGTCACGTGAAGTACGGAATGCGGCACTCAGCGTCAACTGCTCGGAAATCAGAGGAAGTTGGTTCGGTGAAGTGGGTCACAGATCGTCATGGTGACTGGTCGACAAATCCGGAAATCGGCGAATGAAGTGGGTGTCCGGAAATCGCCGATACCGGAGGTAACGGCGAACTGGCCTGGAATGACAAGGAGCTGGTTGATACCGGTCGGTCGCCCTCCCTAGATTCCTCCGCCGTGTGCAACGAGCACCGTTCGGGTACGTCCGCCGGCCGCGCAAAGCCAGCCAGAAGTACAGCCTCCGGCGGACGGGGAGGGGCGCGACGACCGCGTAGGACACGCCGGGAGTCGCGCACCGCCTTGGGGGACCCCGAGTCGTTGGAGAGGGAACTACATGTCCGAATGTGCCGATACCACTCACGACAACGTTCGTAAGACGCAGACGACCCCCGGCAAGAATCCGAACCGGAGTCAGACCCGTACGACGGCGGTCCTCGCCGGGGCGGCACTGCTCGCCCCCCTCGGACTGCTGGCCGCGACCGGCAACGCCGCGGCGGCGGACAGCGGAGTGTGGGACCGCATCGCCCAGTGCGAGAGCGGCGGCAACTGGCACATCAACACCGGAAACGGCTACTACGGAGGACTCCAGTTCTCCGGCTCCACCTGGCGCGCGTACGGCGGCACGGCCTACGCGCCGACCGCCGACCAGGCGAGCAAGGACCAGCAGATCGCCGTGGCCACCAAGGTCCAGCGGGCCCAGGGGTGGGGCGCCTGGCCGACCTGCTCGGCGCGGGCCGGGGCTTCCGGGAGCGCGCCTGACGCCTCCTCATCCGGTACGGCCGTGAAGTCCGCCCCGCCGAAGGCGCCGGAGCGCTCCACGGGGCACACCACCCGCGGCTCGTCCCGCGGCGACTACACCGTCCGCGAGGGCGACACGCTGAGCGGCATCGCCGCCCGGCACGGGACCACCTGGCAGCGGCTCTACGCCGCCAACAAGGCCGTCATCGGCGGTGATCCCCATGTGATCGTGCCCGGGCAGGGCCTCGAAGTCTGAGCGTCGCTCCCCTGTCCCGGGCACGGGGCTCCGCCCGGCCCGCCGACCGGGCGGGGCCCCTGGGCGTGACAGGCAGCACCGCCTCGCCGGTCATCCGGATGGGCTCGACCCCGGCCTCCGCCCTGTTCGGTCCGCCGCTTCCCGCTGCTGGAACTCGCCCGCCTCTCCGCTGAACACGACCGCGCCGCGGCGCAGTTCGTACACCAGGGCCGGCCGCCCGTGCGGTACGGGCGGCAGCCGCTGTTCGGCCACGACCACACAGGCGTCGAGGGAGCCGAGCAGTTCGTACGTGCGGGCCGCGACCGTGGGCGACATGCCCTGCGCGGGCTCGTCGACGAGCACCACGCGCGCGCGTGCCAGCAGAGCCCGGGAGAGGGCGAGCATGCGCTGCTCGCCGCCGGAGAGGGTGCCGGCGCGGCGCGCGAGCAGGGGCTCCAGTTGCGGATAGGCGGCGAGGGCGCTGTCGTAGGCCGGGGCGGCGAGTTCGAGGTTCTCGCGCACGGTGAGGGAGCCGAACACCGCCCGCCGCTCGGGGACCAGGCACAGTCCGCGGCGGGCCCGCTGGAACGCCGGCACGCGGCTCACGTCGGTGCCGTCCCAGACCACCGCGCCACCGGACAGGGGCACGGTTCCGGCCAGCGCGCGCAGGGCGGTCGTACGGCCGGAACCGTTGCGGCCCAGCAGGACGGTGAGACCGGGGCCGGGCGCGGCGAGGGTGATGCCGTGCAGGACCTCCAGGGGGCCGTAGCGCACGCGCGCGTGGCGCAGTCGCAGGGAGGTCATGCGGGGGCCTCGCGGGCGAGGGCGTCCAGGACGCGGTCGGGCGGGCCGGAGGCGATGATGCGGCCGACCGCCATGACGTGCACGACGTCGGCGAGGTCGGCGACCAGGTCGAGGTCGTGCTCGACGACGAGCAGGGCGGTGCCGTCGGCGGCCAGGGCCCTCAGCACCCGGGTCAGCGCGGCCACTTCGGCGGTGTCGAGGCCGGCGGCGGGCTCGTCGAGCAGCAGCACGCGCGGGCCGCCGGCGAGGGCGCGGGCCAGTTCGACGCGGCGCAGTGTGCCGGTGGGCAGGTCGGCGGCGGGCAACGCGCGCACGGGACCGTCGAGCCCGAGCAGCCTGAGCGCCCGCTCCACGGCGGACGGGTCGGTGACGTGCCCCTGCTCGGCGCCGACTCGGACGTTCTCGGTGACGGTCAGCGAGGGGAAGACGGCCAGTTGCTGGAAGGTGCGGGCGATTCCCAGCCGGGTGCGGGCGTGGGCGGGCAGCCGGGTGATGTCCCGCCCGCCGAGCAGTACTTGGCCGCGTGAGGGGCGGTGTGTGCCGGCGAGGCAGTGGAACAGGGTGCTCTTGCCGGCGCCGTTGGGGCCGACGATCGCGGTGACCTGCCCAGGGGGGACGTTCAGGTCGACGTCGTCGAGGGCGGTGAAGTCGTCGTAGCGGGCTTGGAGGTGGCGGGCGGTGAGGGTGGGTGCCGAGGCGGGTGCCGGTGCGTGGGTGGGCACGCGGCCTTCGGCCGCGTTGGAGTTCTCACCCGCACCACCCGTGCGGCTTTCGTCGTCGGGTGCGGGTGGCCCTTGTGGGGGCTCAGCGCCGTCGGCGGCCCTCAGAGTCCCGCGCACCCGCGCCCCCAACGGCGTCAGCGCCGCCCGCCGCCGCAGTCGCAGGTACCCCGCCGCCCTCCGCAGTGCCTCGTACGGCCCTCCGGGGAAACGCCCCACCAGCACCGCCAGCACCCCGATCAGCGCCGCCGCCACTCCACCCCGCGCGCCCGCGTCCAGGCCGACCAGCAGGGCCGCCGCGGCCAGGGCGCCCAGGGTGCTGTCGGCGCCCAGGACCACGACCGCGGCGAACCAGAGGAGGCCGCGGACGGGGTCGAAGGCGCCGGGGTCGAAGGCGCGCAGGCCCATGCCGAGCATGCCGCCGCCCAGGGCGGCCAGCGCGGCGCCCGAGACGAAGGCGAGGAGCTTCAGGGACGGGACCCGGACGCCCGCCGCCGACGCCCCCGCCTCGTGGTCCCGCATGGCGGCGAGGGCGCGGCCCGTGCGGCCCCTGCGCAGTGCCCACGTCGTGAGCAGCGCGGCCGCCAGCAGGACCAGCTCCAGGACGTAGTACGCCCGGTCTCCTTCGAAGCCCGCCGGGCGGCCCAGCGACAGACCGGAGACGGCATACGGCTGGGCGAAGACGAAGCGGCTCACCCCGACGCCGACCGCGAAGGTCGCGAGCGCCAGTGCCAGGCCCTGGCGGCTGATCGCCGGCCAGCCGGTCAGCAGGCCGAGCGGGGCCACCAGGACCACCGCCACCGCCAGTGCCGCCAGCTCCGGCAGGTGCGGCAGGCCCGGGAAGCGGCCCGCCGCGAGCAGCGCCGTGAACAGGGCGCCCAGACCCGCGTAAGCCGCCTGACCGAGCGAGATCTGGCCGCCGCGGCCGGTGACCACGACCAGGGACAGCAGCACCACGCCCAGTGCCGGCACCTGGACCGACGTGTGCAGGTCCGAGCCCGCGAAGCCGAGTGGCAGCAGGAACAGCACGACGGCCACGATCCAGGCACCCGGCGGGGTCGGCACGCGCGCGGTGGCCGTGCGCGGCAGCGCGTCGCGCGTACCGATCCGCGGGAGCACCAACGCCGCGACCAGCAGGGCCACGACGAACAGGTTCGCGCCGACCGCCTGGAGCAGCGGTTCGCCCCAGCCCGACGGATGCAGCCGCGTCAGCTGGCTCTGCGCCACCCCGATGCCCAGCGCCACCAGCACGGCCACCGTCAGGCTGCGCATCCGCGCGGCCACCGCGACCGCCACCACCTCCATGACGAGCAGCGGCAGACCGTACGGGTCCAGCCGCACGTACGGCGCCAGCAGCACGCCCGTCAGACCCGCCGTGAACGAGCCGAAGGCCCAGCCCGCCGCGGCCACCCGGTCCGCGTCGATCCCGCCGAGCACGGCCAGCTGCCGGTCGTCCACCACGGCCCGCAGCTCCCGCCCGAAACGCGTCCAGCGGATCACCGCGGCGACCCCGACGGCCAGCACGGCCACCACCGCCAGCTGCCCCCAGGGCTCCGCCGACACCGGCTCCGGCGCGTCGTCCCGCGCCCCCTGGCCCCACACCAGCGTGGCCCCGCCCACCAGCAGCACGAACACGCCGATGGACGCCACCAGGGTCTGCGCGGGATCGCTCCCCAGGACCGACAACGGCCGGAACACGAACCGTTCCAGCGCCATGCCCAGGCCCGGCGCCAGCACCAGCAGCGTCACGGCGGCCCCCGCCCACAGCGGCCAGCCCCACTCGACCACGCACTGCCGCAGCACGTAGGCGCACACCATCGCGATCGCGCCGTGCGCGAAGTTGAGCACACCGGTCGCGCGGTACGTCACGATCAGGCCGATCCCGGTGAGCGCGGCGGCGCCGCCGATCGACAGTCCGGCGAGCGTGAGGTCGTACGTCAGCGAGGAGGCGAGCGGAGACATCAGCGGGGACATCAGTCGGTTTCTTCGGCGGGCTCGCAGATCGGGCAGGGACCCAGTTCACCGCTCGCCACCAGCTTGGAGTCCACCGGCACGGCCTCCGCCTTCCCCGTGACCAGCGGGCAGTCCGCGCGGTGCCACAGTGTGCCGCCCGGCACCATCAGCAGGTCCCCGCTGACCGCCAGGGGCGCCGACGCCGCCTGGCGTGGCTCCTCGGCGTCGGCGGGCTCGGCGGCCACCAGAAGGCCGTACAGCTCCTCCACGCGCGCGGCGGCGAGCGCGCCCCGGCCATGGGTGAGCAGCACCGCCCCGGCGATGATCAGGGCGGCGCCGGGGACCGTGCAGGAGGCGAGGTAGGGCAGTTGCCGCTCGGCGTAGCGCTCGCCGGAGACGCCGTACCAGCCGAGGACACACAGGACCGCACCCGCGGCGAGCGCGGCCCAGCCGGCCCAGAGGACGGGGTGCACGGTCCGCAGTCGGGCTGTCCGCATCGCTGGCTCCCACGCGTCGGGTTTCAGTGCATGTGCCTGTCCATGTCAGCCAATGGCTTGCACTATGCCTCTTGGAAGCTGACCCTGAAAGCACCGGGCGCCCACGGCCCGGACCGACACCCGGTGGTGAGCCAGATGGTTCTCGGGAGCGACCTCAGGCGGGGGAACACGAGGAGGGGACGCGGCCCAGGGGCGGCAGGACGGGGTACGGCGATCGTGGCCGCCCTGGTTCTCTTCCTGGCCCCGGCCCTCGCGTCATGCGGCGACGACGAGGGAGGCGGCGGCAGCGAGACGCCCCCCACTCCAACCGTCGAGCAGACGGCTCCGGGCGAGACGACTCCGGACGCGACGGCGCCCGCCGACGCGGCGGCGGCCGAGCGGGAGATCAAGCAGAACTGGCAGAAGTTCTTCGACCCGGCGACCTCACTGGACGACAAGCAGGCAGTCCTGGAGAACGGCGACCGGATGGCCCCGGTCCTGCAGGCCTTCAGCGGTGACGCACGCGGCGGGCAGGTGCAGGCCCAGGTCACCGAGGTCGAGTTCACCTCGCCGACCGAGGCGAACGTGACGTACACGCTGACCCTGAAGGGCGCCACCGCCCTGCCCGACGCGGCGGGGACGGCCGTCGAGCAGGACGGCACCTGGAAGGTGTCCGCCAAGACGCTGTGCGCGCTGGTCCAACTGAGCGGCAATGGGACCGCGTCGCCGATCCCGGGCTGCTGAGGCCGCCGCCGCGGTCCTGCTGCTCGCCCTGGGCACGGCCTGCGGCAGCCGCCTCCCGGAGAGCGACTTCGAGCGCGACGACCGCACTCCCGTGCCCGCGAGGAGCGACGGCACGCCCCTCCGCGTCGGCATCATCACCAGCGCCACCAGCCCGGTCGGCGGCAACGCCTTCACCGGCCCGCGCGACGGCGCCCGGGCCTACTTCGACCGGCTCAACGCGCGCGGGGGCATCGACGGCCGCCGGGTCGAGGTCCGGCTGTGCGACGACGGCGGCAGCGGTGTCGGCAACAACACCTGCGTGCACAAGCTGATCGACGAGGACAAGGTCGTCGCCCTGGTCGCCACCACCGCCCTCGACTACGCGGGCGCCTCCCGCGTCTCCCGCGCGCGCGTGCCCGACATCGGCGGCCAGCCCATCGGAGCCGCCTACGACACCTGGCCGCACCTGTACAGCATCTACGGCAGCCTCGCGCCCCGCGCCGGCACGACCGGCTGGGACGGCAAGCAGTACGGCGGCACGGAGGTCTACCGCTACTTCAAGCGCGAGCACGGCGCCCGTACGGCCGCCGTCGTCTCCTACAACCAGGTCGCCTCCGCCGCCTACGCCTCACTCGTCGAGCGGGGCCTGAAGGCAGAGGGCTACCAGGTCGTCACCGAGCAGGTCGACTTCGTGCTGCCCAACTTCCGTGCCGTGGCGGCGGACCTGAAGGAACAGGGCGCCGACCTCGTCTTCGACGCCATCGACACCCATGGCAACGCCCAGCTGTGCAAGGCGATGGACGAGGTCGACGTCGAGGTGACCGCCAAGGTCACGAACGTGCAGAACTGGACGTCCACCGTCCCCGAGGACTACGAGGACGCCCCGCGCTGCCGCAACGCCCTGTGGGCGACCGGATCCAGCCGCAACTACGAGGACACCGGGCACGAGGCCGTACGGGAATTCCGGGAGGCGACCCAGGGGCTGAAGACGCACTCCCAGTGGCAGCTGGAGGGCTGGGCGGCGGCGAGGTGGTTCACGGACGCGGCCGAATCGTGTGCGAAGACGGGCATCACGCGCGCGTGCGTCGACGACTTCGTCAACCGCAGCGAGGGATACACGGCGGGCGGCCTGCTCCTCCCCGTCACGTTCGAGCGGCTGCCAGAACCGCCGAAGACCCGCAGGACCTGTCTGTCGGTGGCCCGCTGGGAGGACGGCCGGGGATGGGTCTCCCAGGGGGACATGAACAGCACGTGCTTCGACGTGCCGCAACTGTCCTATCAGCCGTGACGGCGGCGGAAGGACAGCCGTCACAGGCAACCAAAAGGCCCGATCGACGGTCTAACCGGACAGTAGGGACCGAGGGAGGAACCGCCCCGCATGAAGATGCCCGCCCCGCGGGTCGCACCGTTGCGCGCCGACTGCGTCGCCGACTCCGCGGGCGGACTGACCTTCGACGTCACCGCGCGTGGAGCGAGCGGGGCGGCGCATCTTGTGCTGCGCCGACGCGACGCGGACGAGGAGGTCAGTCTGCCGCTGGCCCCGGTCGCCGACGGCCGGCTGCGCGCCGCCCTGCCCAGCACCGTCGCCCTCCCCGAGGGCCGCTGGGACGCCTACGTGTGCGTGGGCGACGACGAGCCGCAGCGCCTCGCACCCGGCCTCACCGACCTGCGCTCGCTCGCCGCGCGCACGCCGAGCGGCTCCCGCGGTCACGTCGCCGTCCGCATCCCGTACGCGACCCGGCAGGGCAACCTCACCGTCCGCAGCTGGCTGCGCGCCCCGCACGCGGAGGCGGGGGAACTGCGTCTCAGGGACGCCGAACTGACCGTCCTCGGGCGCGTGTACGGCACGGCCCTCGCCCAGGACGCGTACGCCGAACTGCGCGACCGGCACGCCCCGGGTCCCGCCCGCCGCACCGACGTCACCGTCGACCACGCCGACTTCGGCTTCTCGGTGGCGTACGCACGGCTGACGCCCGGCATCTGGGACCTGTGGCTGCGGCCCGGGGGAGCGGCGGGACCGCGCGTGCGGATCGCGCGGCTGCTCGACGACATCGCCGACAAGAAGCCCGTGCTCACCTACCCACGCGCGCGCGTGCGGACGCCGTACGGTCCGGTGGAGGCGGGGCCGTACTACACGCGGGACAACGACCTGTCCGTGTCCGTGACCGCCCTGACCCCTTGAGGGGCTTGCGGACAGCGGCTGTCCGCAATCGCTGGCAGACTCGGATCCATGTTGGAGACCTCGGCACGACTGCTGCGCCTGCTCTCGCTTCTCCAGGCCCACCGCGAATGGTCCGGGGCCGACCTCGCCGAGCGCCTCGGCGTCACCCCGCGCACCGTGCGCCGGGACGTGGACCGGCTGCGCGAGCTGGGATACCCCGTCAACGCCAGCCCCGGCACCGGCGGCGGCTACCAGCTGGGCGCGGGCGCCGAGCTCCCGCCCCTGCTTCTGGACGACGACGAGGCGGTCGCCGTCGCCGTGGGCCTGCGCACGGCCGCCGGGCAGGGCATCGAGGGCATCGGCGAGACCTCCGTACGGGCGCTCGCCAAGCTGGAGCAGGTCCTGCCGGGCCGGCTGCGCCGCCGGGTGAGCGCGCTCAACGCCTTCACCGTGCCGATGCTGCGCGGTCCGAGGCCCTCCGCCGTCGACCCGGCCGTCCTCACCGAGCTGGCCAACCTCTGCCGGGACGCCGAACGACTGCGTTTCGAGTACCGCGACCACGAGGGTGCCTCCACCCGCCGTACCGTCGAACCGCATCGCCTGGTGTGCACCGAGCGCCGCTGGTACCTGGTCGCCTGGGACGTCGACCGTGACGACTGGCGTACGTTCCGGGTCGACCGCATCACCCCCAAGCCGCCGCACGGCGCGCGCTTCCAGCCGCGCAAGCCTCCCGCCGACGACCTCGCCGCGTACGTCTCCAAGGGCGTCTCCACGCGCGCGTACGCCTCGCACGCGGTCATCCGGCTGCTCGTGCCGGTCGAGGAGGCCGCCGGGCGGATCTCGCCGTCCGCCGGGAACCTGGAGGCCGAAACCCCCGACAGCTGCATCCTGCGCACCGGCGCCGCGAGCCTCGACGTGATGGTGGTCCACGTGATGATGCTGGGTTTCGAGTTCGAGGTGCTGGAGCCGGCCGAGCTCACCGAGGCGGTCAGGACGGCTCGCGACCGGCTTGCTCGCTCTTTGGCTCGGGCTGAGGAGCCTCGGCCGCGTACTGAGGATGGTGCAGATCGAACGCCGGGGACTCGGAGCGGATCTTCGGCAGCACGGTGAAGTTGTGCCGGGGCGGCGGACAGGAGGTCGCCCACTCCAGGGAGCGGCTGTAGCCCCAGGGGTCGTCGACGCCGACCTTCTCGCCGTACTTGGCGGTCTTCCAGACGTTGTACAGGAACGGCAGCGTCGAGATGCCGAGCAGGAACGCGCCGATCGTCGAGATCGTGTTGAGCGCGGTGAACCCGTCGGCGGCCAGATAGTCGGCGTACCGGCGCGGCATGCCCTCCGCGCCCAGCCAGTGCTGTACCAGGAACGTGGTGTGGAAGCCGGTGAACAGCGTCCAGAACTGGATCTTGCCGAGCCGTTCGTCGAGCATCTTGCCGGTGAACTTCGGCCACCAGAAGTAGAAGCCGGCGAAGGTCGCGAAGACGACCGTGCCGAAGACGACGTAGTGGAAGTGCGCGACGACGAAGTACGTGTCGGTGACGTGGAAGTCCATCGGCGGGGAGGCCAGGATCACCCCGGTCAGGCCGCCGAACAGGAACGACACCAGGAAGCCGACCGCCCACAGCATCGGCGTCTCGAAGGACAGCGAGCCCTTGATCATGGTGCCGGTCCAGTTGAAGAACTTCACGCCCGTCGGCACCGCGATCAGGAAGCTCATGAACGAGAAGAACGGCAGCAGCACCGCCCCCGTCGCGAACATGTGGTGCGCCCACACGACCATCGACAGACCGGTGATCGCCATCGTCGCCGCGACCAGCGTCAGATAGCCGAACATCGGCTTGCGGCTGAAGACCGGGATGATCTCCGTGATGATGCCGAAGAACGGCAGCGCGATGATGTACACCTCGGGGTGCCCGAAGAACCAGAACAGGTGCTGCCACAGCAGCGCCCCGCCGCCCGCCGCGTCGAAGACCTGCGAGCCGAAGCGCCGGTCCGCCTCCAGCACCAGCAGGGCCGCCGCGAGCACCGGGAACGCCATCAGGATCAGGATCGACGTGAACAGCGTGTTCCAGGTGAAGATCGGCATCCGGAACATCGTCATGCCGGGGGCGCGCATCCCGATGATCGTGGTGATGAAGTTGACCGCGCCGAGGATCGTGCCGAAGCCGGACAGCGCCAGGCCCATGATCCACAGGTCGGGGCCGATGCCGGGGGAGTGCACGGAGTCGTTGAGCGGCGCGTAGGCGAACCAGCCGAAGGCGGCGGGGCCGGACGGCACCGCGAGCGAGCCGAGCACGATCAGGCCGCCGAAGAGGAACAGCCAGTACGACAACATGTTCAGCCGCGGGAAGGCGACGTCCGGGGCGCCGATCTGCAGCGGCATCAGCTCGTTGGCGAAGCCCGCGAAGCTCGGGGTCGCGAACAGCAGCAGCATGATCGTGCCGTGCATCGTGAACAGCTGGTTGAACTGCTGGTTGTCCACGAGCTGCAGCCCGGGCCGGGCGAGTTCGGCGCGCATCAGCAGCGCCATGACACCGGCGATCAAGAAGAACGCGAACGACGTGATCAGGTAGAGGTGGCCGATCTTCTTGTGGTCGGTGGTGGTCAGCCAGTCGACGATCACCCGCCCCTGAGGTGTGGTCCGCTCGGGTCGTGCCGTCGCCCGCACGGTCTGCGTCCCCATCGCTCCCTCGCCCCTTCGCTCGTCGCGCCCCGGGCCCGCTGAAGCCCGCGCCACGCGTGCCCGCGAGCTCACGCCATGATGCTCGCGCCGTCGCGCGCTCCGACAGGGGGCGTACGGGGGGTTCTGTGCCGGAACCATGCATTTGCTATGTGGTCTCGGCTACCGCCGGCCCGCCCGTAATCAGCGGGAAAAGGGGGCCGGGGGCGGTTCTCCGGGAACTTTCCGCCGGGCTTTTCGCACAGCCGTGGAGACACGCGGGAATTGCGTTCGATTACCTGCGGAAGGCGTAGGGAACCAGCAGGGAACCGCCCATACGTGTGACGGAGTTCGACGGAAACGCGTGTCGTGATTCTGTGACAGAAGCGTGACCGGAGGGGGACGCGTGACCCGGGATGCGGGCCCGGACTTCCCCGGCCGCCGGACAGGGCCTAGCGTTGCCGTATGGCACCCATTCCGACTCCTGCCGCCGAACCGGACGACAGTCCGGACACCTATCTGGGCCTAGAGGCCGACAGCGCCGAGCGGCTCGCGCGCGAGCGCGGGTGGTCGACGGTGCGCTCGCTGCCGCCGGGGGCGATCATCACGATGGAGTACCGCGTGGGACGGCTGAACTTCGAGGTGAAGGACGGCCGCGTGGCCCGGGCCTGGAAGGGCTGAGGCGTGACGACGGCGGCCCCGGCTCCTTCGAGGAGCCGGGGCCGCCGTGCTGCGGGGTGAGGTGTGCGTACCGGCCCCGCTGGCTCGTGTCAGCCGCCCGTGAGGGGGCGGGTCGGCGATGCCGTACCGCGCGTGACGCGGTCCGACTGCGGTGGGCGGCGGCTGCCGACCGGGGTGACCGGCGTGCGCTCCGAGCGGGCCGTGTGCGGGCCCGGGGTCAGGTAGACCGGCGCCCGGACAGAACGCGCCGCGGTCTCGTTCTGTCCGGCCGGACACGGCTTGAGCAGCACGGGAGCCTCGACGGGCGACAGCGGGGCCGGCGCCGTGCTGCCGCGGCGGGCTCGCCAGCGGTCGCGCAGGTCGAAGATCCCGGCCTCGGCGCGGGCCATCAGCGGCTCGAACCATGGCAGGGCCAGCAGGATCAGCAGGCCCGCGGCCCAGCCGAGGAGTACGTCGCTGAGCCAGTGCGTACCGAGGTAGACCGTGGCCATTCCGACGCCGAGCGAGACCACCGCCGACAGGGCGGACAGCCAGCGGCGCGCTGCCGGGGTGGAGGCCAGGTACGCCAGGATGCCCCAGGTCACCACGGCGTTGGCGGTGTGGCCGCTGGGAAATATATCGCCGCCCAGGCCCATCTCGTTCGAGCCGATGGCCGTCGCGTAGTGCGGTCCGAGCCGGCCCATGCCGATCTTGGCGGCGCCGACCGTGATGTTCAGCAGCAGCAGCGACGTGCCCAGGGTCAGCAGCGGGCGCAGCGTGTGCTGCCGCCAGGAACGCCAGCCCAGCCAGGCGGCGACCATCACAGCGGTCGGGCCGCGCTGGCCGAGCACCACGTAGTAGTCGACGAACCAGTGGATCCCCGCCCACTGCTGGTACGGCCGGAAGAACATGACCTGCCAGTCGAGGCGGACCAGCCACGAGGTGATCACCACGAGCCACACGATCGCCAGATAGAAGGCGAGAGTCCCGGCGAACAGCGCGACCCGGTGCCTACTCATCTTCGGCACATCGATGTGGGCCGGTCGTTCCGGCTCACGGTCAAGCCTGGTGAACACCCGGTCCAGACGGGTGAGAGTTCGTTCGGTACGCACCTAATCGACGTTACAGCGAGTGAGCTCAGTTGCCCTGCGAATCCACGGCTTTGTGATGACGATGTGATGTGGGATTCCTCTCAGCGAGAGGTTTATTTCCGAGGAATCCGCATAGCTGGGCGCCCGCGCCCTTCAATTCCTTTGATCATTCCGGGTGGTGGTTTTAAGCTGCTTATGAATTCGTTCACCGAATCATGGGCTGGAATTACCCGAGTGCTCATCGACGCTCCGTAGTCGATCAGGGCGGACCGGAGCCGTTCAGCCAGAACGCCCCATATGTCGCGGAGGCCGTCGCGACGGTGCCCAGGACCAGCGCCGACCTGGGCGTACGCAGCCGGGCCAGGGCGAGCGCGAGGGGCATCAGCAGGGGGAAGGCGGGCATCAGCAGGCGCGGTTTCGAGCCGAA
Source organism: Streptomyces sp. NPDC002838 (assembly GCF_040295365.1). NCBI lineage: Bacteria > Bacillati > Actinomycetota > Actinomycetes > Kitasatosporales > Streptomycetaceae > Streptomyces > Streptomyces sp. NPDC002838. The sequence continues at coordinate 53,854 of NZ_JBEOVF010000018.1, forward strand.
GTAGCTCGACGCGCACAGGGCGAGCGCGGTGACGACACCGGCGTACACCAGGAGCGGGAGCGGCTGGCGCTGCCGTACGCAGACCACATACAGCCAGACGACCAGGCCGACGCCGACGATCAGCCCGACGCCCGCGAGGGCCGACGGAAACGACGTGAACTTTTCGGAGACGAAGCGGGCGAAGGCGTAGCCGCCGTCGAAGCCGTTGCGCCAGCCGGCCTGGACGTCGAGATACCCCAGCGGCCCCTTGCCGGTGCGGTGACCGACCCACAGGACGTAGGCGGCGGCGCCGAGGGGGGCGAGCAGCATGCCGAGGGCGCGACGGGTGGCGAGGCCGGGCGTGCCGCTGTCCCGCCCGAACGCGGCGATCGCCGCCGCCCACACCGCCGCCACCACGGCGAGGCCCACCGGGCGGGTCAGGCCCGCCAGACAGGCCAGGGCGCCCGCCGTCACCCAGCGGCCGGTCAGGATCGCGTACAGCGACCAGGCGGCCAGCGCCGTGAACAGCGACTCGCTGTACGCCATCGACTGCACGATCCCGACGGGGAGCACGGCCCACAGCAGAACCGCGCAGACCCCTACCCGGCTGCCGTACACATGATCCGCCACCGCGAAGATGCCCCAGGCCGCGGCGAGCGAGGCGAGCACGGCGACGACGAAGCCCGCGTCGGCGTACGACAGCGGGGTCACCGCGGCCAGCAGCCGCTCCAGCCAGGGCAGCAGCGGGAAGAAGGCGAGATTGGAGTGCACGTCGCCGTTCGGCAGGCGCACCTCGTAGCCGTACCCCAGCTCGGCGACCCGCGTGTACCACAGCGCGTCCCAGCGGGCGGTCAGCAGTGTGTACGCGCTCTTGTCGCGCGCCGCGCTCCACAGGGCCAGCGCGAGCAGGCCCAGAGCACGTACGGCCACGTACCCGAGGAGGGCCGGGGCCGCCCGGCGCAGGGCCGAGGCGCCGGGCGGAGCCGCGCGCGTTTCAAGATCGGTCACGGGCTCGATTATCGACCCCGCACGGAACCGGGCGGCCCGCCGGGGCGTGCTCGCAGAGGAGGGGAGTGGTGTACGCCACACACGTTCCGCACAGGGTCTGAGAGGTCCGCCACTTGGCACCGGCACGGACTCGCGTACGCTGACGTGTCACTCGCCTTCGTTGCGCGGGCCGGAGACCACCGCTCCTCTCCGGCCGAGTCACGGGGAGTCCCCACCCCGTGAGCCCGCCGAATGCGAGGGAACATCTGGGAGGTACGTACATGTCCGGGACGACCACGGCCGCCATGGGGCTGCGCCGTCGGGCGGCCGGGGCAGGTGCCAACCGCTGGGTCGTCCTCGTCGTCCTCTGCGTCAGCCTGCTCCTGGTCGCCCTCGACGCGACCGTGCTGCACGTGGCGGTGCCCGCCGTCACCGAGGACCTCAAGCCCGGCGCGATCGAACTGCTCTGGATCGTCGACATCTATCCGCTCGTCTGCGCCTCGCTGCTGATCCTCTTCGGCACGCTCGGCGACCGTGTCGGCCGCAGAAGGATCCTCCTTCTCGGTTACGCCCTTTTCGGTGTCGCCTCCGCCATGGCCGCCTGCGCCGACAGCGCCCAGGTGCTGATCGTGGCGCGGGCGCTGCTCGGTGTCGGCGGCGCGATGATCATGCCCGCGACGCTGTCGATCCTGCGCCAGGTCTTTCCCGACCGGCGGGAGCGGGCGCTGGCGATAGGCATCTGGAGTGCGGTGGCCGCGGTGGGCGCGGCGGTGGGGCCGCTGCTCGGCGGCTTCCTCCTCGAGCACTTCTGGTGGGGATCGGTCTTCCTCATCAACATCCCGTTGATGCTGGTCAGCCTGCCGGTGGGGCGGCTGCTGCTGCCCGAGTCGAAGGGCGACGGCGAGGGTCCCTGGGACGTGATCGGTGCGCTGATGGCGGCGGCCGGGCTGTTCGGGATCGTGCTGGGCGTGAAGCGGCTCGGGGGCGGGGAACTGGGCCCGTTCACGGTGGTGCCGCTGGTGACGGGCGCGGTGCTGATCACTCTCTTCGTACGGCGTCAGCGGCGACGGGCGCATCCCCTGGTGGACCTGCGGATGTTCGCGCGGCCGGCGTTCAGTACGTCGGTGGGGTGCATCGTGCTGGCGATGCTCGCGCTGGTGGGTCTCGAGCTGATAGCGGCGCAGTATCTGCAGCTGGTGCTGGGACTGTCTCCGCTGGAGACGGGTCTACGGCTGCTGCCGCTGACGGTCGCCGCGATGGCGGCGGGGTTGGCGGGCGCGAGGATGCTGCGGCGGTTCGGGCCGCGGCTGATGGTGAGCCTCGGGTTCTGTCTCACGGCCGTGGCGGTGGTGCTGCTGACCGCGATGGGCGGGGAGGACAACACCGGGCTGATGCTGTGCGGGTTCGTGCTGCTGGGGTTCGGGCTGGAGACGACGCTGTTCGGGGCGTACGAGTCGATGCTGAGCGAGGCTCCGCCGGAGCAGGCGGGCGGGGCGGCGGCGATCGGGGAGACGTCGTACCAGCTGGGCGCGGGGATCGGGATCGCGCTGCTCGGCAGTGTGATGAACGCGGCGTATGCGCCGGGGCTCTCGTCCGTGCCGGGGGTGCCGGCGTCGGCGTCGGCGGCGGCGGGGCATTCGCTGGGGGAGGCCTACGAGGTGGCCGGGCGGCTCGGGGGCGAGGCGGGCGTGGCCCTGCGTCGGACCGCTCGGGACTGCTTTGTGTACGGGCTGCATGTGACGCTGCTGGTGAGTGCGGCGCTGTTGCTGCTGGGAGCGGTGATGGCGTTGCGGTTGCCGCGGGTGATGCAGTGCGGTGAGGCTGAGACCGAGGCGGTGGAGCTTCCTTCGCCGAGGGAGGTCGCCGAGTCCCGCGTCTCGGCTTGACGCCCGGGGTCTCCCAGCCGGGGGTCTCTCTCCCGCCCACGCCTCACACCGGGCACGTCAAAGGCCCTCGAGACGCGCCGGCTCGTGCTGGGCAAGGCGCTCACCGGACTCGACGCGTTCCGGTAATGATCCGGTGAACCCTGCGCGAAGCAGGGCCGGTGAGCGGCCCTGCCTCAGCTCTGGTTGAAAAATCCGTCCGTCCGGTGCGCGGCCGGTTCCCCGTTGACGATTTCCGTGTCGGCGGGGGTCAGCAGGAACACGCGGTTGGACACGCGGTCGATAGAACCCCGCAGGCCGAAAATCAGCCCCGCCGCGAAGTCGACGACGCGCTTGGCGTCGGCGGCCTCCATGGCCGTGAGGTTCACGATGACCGGAACGCCTTCGCGGAACAGTTCGCCGATGGCGCGGGCGTCCCGGAAACTGTCCGGGGTGACCGTGCCGATCCGGCGGCCCTTCTCCTCGGCTACGTCCGAGGCCACCTTGACCCGCGGGTCTGTGACCCAGGCATCCCCGGGCTCGGTCCCTTCGGAGTAGTCGTCGTCGTAGTAACGCTCGTCATCGTTGTCGTCAACGAGGCCCAGCCAGGCACTCGCCTTGCGCACCGATCCCATGGACGCCTCCTCTCACAGCGGTCTTTCTTGCTTTCCGCATCCCTATGGTCATCCATGATGCGGACGGCGCGCCAAGTGGATAGACGCCGCGCGGGGGGTTTGTGACGGTACTGGTGCACAGCCAATTCGTCGAGAGTCCATGTGTCCCAAGGGTCCTGCCGTAAACGGCTGCTGACTGTGAGTGAAATATGATTCTTCACGGCGTACGGGTGATGGCCGGTGCGTACGGGTGAACGAGACGGTCGCTACGATGCCGCAGATCAGCGCGGCTCAGCACGGCGGCTCACCGCAGTTCGACGCCGCACGCACCACGGGGATCGTCGTGTTCGGAATCGTCAGGCCATGCCGTCACCGGCTGGGAGAGAGCCTCCAAGGCGCAGTGGATGGCCCGTTTTTTGTGCGGGCTGTGTCTCGCACTGCGTAAGGACCACGGTCAGTTCGCGCGAGTGGTGACGGACTACGACGGTTTGCTGATTTCGGTTTTGACAGAGGCTCAGGCCGAGCGCGGCGGTGACGGCAGGCGTACGGCGGGACCGTGCCCGTTGCGGGGAATGCGCACCGCGTCCGTCGCGCACGGTGAGGGGGCGCGCCTGGCGGCCGCCGTCTCGCTGGTGCTCGCCTCGGCCAAGGTGCGCGACCATGTCGCCGACGGGGACGGGCTGCTGGCCCGACGGCCGGTGGCGCTCGCCGCGCGCCGGGTCGCCGCCGGCTGGGGTGCGGCCGGGGCGCGTACCGGATCCGACGTGGGCTTCGACACCGCCGTACTCGTCGACGCCGTGGACCGGCAGATCGGCATCGAGGCGCTGGCCGGGCCCGGCACGCCCCTGCTGACCGTCACCGAGCCGACCGAGACCGCGACCGCCGCCGCCTTCGCGCATACCGCGGTCCTGGCCCAACGCCCCGGCAACGCCGAGCCGCTCGCCGAGGCCGGGCGCCTCTTCGGACGGCTCGCCCGCCTCCTGGACGCCGTGGAGGACAGGGAGGCCGACGCCGCGTCGGGTGCCTGGAATCCTCCCCCACTCTCGGCTCCGCTCGAGCGGGGGGACCCCCATCCGCCACCGGGACGTCCCTGACGGAGGCCCGGCGGCTCGCCGACGACGCCGTGCACGGGATACGGCTCGCCCTGCGGGAGGCGGACCTCACGGACGGGCGGCGAGCTGCGCTGCTCGTGCACGAGCTGCGCAGCTCCGTGGACCGGGCCTTCGGCACCGTCTCCTGCGCACACGGGCCCGCGCCGTCCGGGCCGTACACCCCGCCCGGCGGGCCGCCGCTGCCTCCGGAGCCGCCGCGCCGCGACCGGCACGGGCTGCTCGCGGGCTGCCTCGTCTGGGCGGGGCTCGCCTGCACGTGCCAGATGTGCTGCGGCGCGTACGAGGACCCCTGGAGCCGGGAGCACAGGGAAGGGCTGTGCCCCAACGCCGACTGCAGCGGCTGCGGCGACTGCTGCAACTGCTGTGAGTGCTGCGGGAACTGCTGTGGTGACGACGGTTGCGGCTGCGGTTGCGACGGCTGTGACTGCGGGTGCGGCTGCTGAGGGGAGGGCGCGCGTGTGAAGGCCGTCCGTGTGCAGGCGAAGGGGGAGGAGAACGCGAGAAGCGCTGGTGAGGTGCGGCTCGGGGCCGACGTCGGACGGCGGCTGCCGCCCGGGTGGCGTACGGCGAGCGCCGGCTGGTCGTGCTGGTCCGCGAGGGCGTGTGGGGCGTACCCGACTTCGACCCCGCCTCCGCGGCCCGCCGGGCGTTCCAGGGTGTCGAGGCCACGCCGTACGCTGCGCGCTGGTCGGTGCCAGGGCGCTCGGCGGCGAGCTGGTCTTCACCCTGGGCGGGCGGGAGTTCACCCTTCAGGTGACGGTCCAGGGCGACGGCTCGCTGGAGGCGGTTTTCGGCGAGTCCACGAGCGGGGACAGCAGTTGCCGCTTCCGGTTCCTGCGGCCGGCCACGCCCGACGCCGAAGGCCGTACGACAGTCGACTTCAGGCTGGACGTCTCTGTCTGGGCGGGGGAGCGGAACCCGCTCTGACGGGCGGTCATCTCGTGTAGACCACAGAGATCGTTTAAATGTTGACGGCCGAAAGGCGCCCTTGCGCCGACCGTCCGTTCGGCCGAATACTCCCCCACAGCGCTTGTCAGGGGCACGGCATGTTCGGAATCCGGGCAACTGTTCCCTGGCTGCGCCTCACGGGCCCGAACCCCACGAGGGCCCCCGACTTCCCATGTGGAGGAACGAAAAGTGAGGATCAAGCGCACCACCCCCCGTAGCGGCGTTGCGAGACGGACCCGGCTGATCGCCGTATCCACCGGCCTCGCGGCCGCCGCCGCTATCGCGATCCCCAGCGCGAACGCGGCAGACACCCCCTCCACCTTCAGCGCCGCCGAGCTCAAGAGCGCGAGTGGCTCCCTGCTGAAGGCCGACGTCCCGGGCACCGCCTGGGCCGTCGACAGCAAGACCGACCGGCTGCTCGTCACCGTCGACAGCACGGTCTCCCAGGCCGAGATCGCGAAGATCAAGAAGCAGGCCGGCGCCAACGCCGACGCGCTCACGATCAAGCGCACCCCCGGCAAGTTCAACAAGCTGATCCAGGGCGGCGACGCCATCTATGCGAGTAGCTGGCGCTGCTCCCTCGGCTTCAACGTCCAGAGCAGCAACGGCACTCAGTACTTCCTGACCGCCGGTCACTGCACCGACGGCGCGGGCACGTGGTACTCCAACTCCGGCCGTACCACGGTCATCGGCTCGACCGCCGGCTCCAGCTTCCCGGGCAACGACTACGGCATCGTGCGGTACTCCGGGTCCGTCAGCAGGCCCGGCACCGCGAACGGCGTGGACATCACCCGGGCGGCCACGCCGAGCGTGGGCACCACCGTCATCCGCGACGGCTCCACCACCGGTACGCACAGCGGCCGTGTCACCGCCCTGAACGCGACCGTCAACTACGGTGGCGGCGACATCGTCTCCGGCCTGATCCAGACCAACGTCTGCGCCGAGCCCGGCGACTCCGGCGGCTCGCTCTACGGCAGCAACGGCACCGCGTACGGTCTGACCTCCGGCGGCAGCGGCAACTGCCGCACCGGCGGCACGACCTTCTTCCAGCCCGTCACGGAGGCCCTGAGCGCCTACGGCGTCAGCGTCTACTGAGGCTCTGGCCGCACCTCGGCACCCGTACGGACCGGTCTGCAGCCGGCAGCAGAAGAGCCCCCGCACGCAACTGGCGTGCGGGGGCTCGCCCTTGTTCGGGTCCCGGAGTTACCGTCGACCTACAGGCGGTCACGTCGGACCCTGGGGGCCGTGATGGTCGAGGAGCTGGTGGCGGCGGGAGTGACGCTCGCGTCCGCCGGAGCGGTGTACGTGATGGCGGCGGCGCGGGTCGTCAAACAGTACGAACGGGGCGTGGTGTTCCGCCTCGGCAAACTCCGGTCCGAAGTGCGCGGGCCAGGGTTCACGATGATCGTTCCGGGCATCGACAAGCTCCGGAAGGTCAACATGCAGATCGTGACGATGCCCGTGCCCGCGCAGGAGGGCATCACCCGGGACAACGTCACGGTGCGGGTGGACGCCGTCGTCTACTTCAAGGTGACCTCGCCGGCCGAGGCGGTCGTCCGCGTGGAGGACTACCGGTTCGCGGTCTCGCAGATGGCGCAGACCTCGCTCAGGTCCATCATCGGCAAGAGCGAGCTGGACGATCTGCTCTCCGACCGCGAAAAGCTCAACCAGGGGCTGGAGTTGATGATCGACAGCCCGGCCGTGGAGTGGGGCGTCACCATCGACCGGGTCGAGATCAAGGACGTGTCGCTGCCCGAGACCATGAAGCGGTCCATGGCCCGGCAGGCGGAGGCCGACCGGGAGCGGCGGGCCCGGGTCATCAACGCCGACGCCGAGCTCCAGGCGTCGAAGAAGCTCTCCGAGGCCGCCCGGGAGATGTCCGATCAGCCGGCCGCGCTGCAACTGCGGCTGCTGCAGACGGTGGTGGCGGTCGCCGCCGAGAAGAACTCGACGCTGGTGCTGCCGTTCCCGGTGGAACTGCTGCGGTTCCTGGAGAAGGCGCAGCAGCAGGTGCCGCAGATGCCTGCGCAGCAGCAGACGCCGCAGATGCCGGCCGTGCCTCAGCAACCGGTGCAGGAGCAACTTCCGCCTGCCGAACCACATCTGGAACCCGATCCGCAAGAGTCGAATTCGAGACAGGATTAGACCTCACGGACGGGTGAAGGTTACTCGCGCGTAGTGTTTGCAGTGCGAACCGGCCTGGTCTGACCGTGGACAGTCAACTCAAGTCGTGGGGAAGGGGGGCGTGTTCGTCACTCTACGCGCGTCCGGAAGTCGACCTTGTGTGCTCCCTGTGGAGTTCGGAAGAGTGGTCGCTCGTCAACCAGCCTTTCGGTCCGCGAGGTCCCCACAACCGACCGGGCCGACCCCCCACAGGAGGACGCGAGTTGAAGCACCGACGCATACCCAAGCGGCGGGCGGCCGTGGCAGGTGCGGGTATCGCCGCACTGGTCGCCGCGGGAGTCACCTTCCAGACTGCGAACGCCAGTGAAACGCCGGAGAGTTCCGCACCCAAGACGCTGTCGGCCCTGGCGGCCGGAAAGCTCGCCTCGACGCTCGACAGGGACCTCGGCGCCGACGCGGCGGGCACGTTCTACGACGCGAAGACCAAGAGCCTCGTGGTCAACGTGCTCGACGAGGCCGCGGCGAAGACCGTCGAGGCGGCCGGAGCGCAGGCCAGACTCGTCCAGAACTCCCTCGCCGAGCTCAAGAGCGCCCGCAGCACGCTGAAGCAGGACGCGACCATCCCGGGCACCTCCTGGGTGACCGACCCGACGACCAACAAGGTCGTCGTCACCGCCGACCGTACGGTCTCCAAGGCCGAGTGGGCCAAGCTGACCAAGGTCGTCGACGGGCTCGGCGCCACGGCCGAAATCCAGCGGACGAAGGGGGAGTTCAAGCCCTTCATCGCGGGCGGCGACGCCATCACCGACGGCAGCGGCCGCTGCTCGCTCGGCTTCAACGTGGTCAAGGGCGGCGAGCCGTTCTTCCTGACCGCAGGCCACTGCACCGAGTCCATCTCCACCTGGCAGGACTCCAGTGGCAACGAGCTGGGCACCAACGAGGTCTCCAGCTTCCCGGACGACGACTACGGCCTGGTCAAGTACACCGGCCAGGTCGACCACCCGAGCGAGGTGAACCTCTACAACGGCTCCGCCCAGGAGATCACCGGCGCGGCCGAGGCCACCGTCGGCATGAAGGTCACCCGCAGCGGCTCCACGACCCAGGTGCACGACGGCACGGTCACCGGCCTGGACGCCACCGTGAACTACGGCAGCGGCGACATCGTCAACGGCCTGATCCAGACCGATGTGTGCGCCGAGCCCGGCGACAGCGGCGGCTCGCTCTTCTCGGGCGGCAACGCGATCGGCCTCACCTCCGGCGGCAGCGGCGACTGTACCTCGGGCGGCGAGACCTTCTTCCAGCCGGTGACGGAGGCACTGTCCGCGACCGGTACCGAGATCGGCTGACGCTCTCTCCGGCTCGCTGAAGCCATGTGAAAGTCCCGCCCCGCGCGCGAGGGGCGGGACTTTCGTGTCGTAGCAGCGTTGCCCTCGGCGTGACGGCGTCCTCCGGGTCGGCGAGGAAGGGGCCGCGGGGAGCGTCGCCGCCGGGGCCTGCTGCGTCATGCCCCCACAGCCCGGGCCGCGGGGTGTTTGCGCAGGTGAGGCGGGGCCGAACGAGTGTCGCACACACATTCGAGAATTGGTCTATGGTGGGGGTGAGGTAGTTGGGAACAGATGTTCGAGAGCTGGTCGCGGCTCACGAGTGCGGGAGGTGCGTGTGCCGGGCTTCACGCATCTGCGCACCGTCTCCGGGTTCTCCCTGCGCTACGGCGCCTCGCACCCGGAACGGCTGGCCGAGCGCGCCTCGGAACAGGGCATGGACGCCCTCGCCCTCACCGACCGCGACACCCTCGCCGGCACGGTCCGCTTCGCCAAGGCCTGCGCCAAGGCGGGCGTGCGCCCCTTGTTCGGGGTGGAGCTGGCGGTGGAGGAACCCCTTCGGGACGATCCGGGGGACACGTCCGTACGACGGGAAAGGCGCCGCACCCCCGTGCGCGGAGGCGCCTTCATCGACGAGTCGACACCCCGCGTCACCTTCCTCGCCCGGGACGGGGCCCGCGGCTGGGCCGACCTGTGCCGGACCGTCACGGCGGCGCACGCGGGGGACGGCACTCCGCTGCTGCCCTGGGCCGACAACAGGGGAGACGGCCTGACCGTCCTGCTCGGTCCCGACTCCGACGTCGGCCGTGCCCTCGCCGCGGGGCGTCCCGACCGCGCGGCCAAGCTCCTCGTCCTCTGGAGGGAGGTCTACGGCGACGCCCTGCGCCTGGAGGCCGTCTGGCACGGCCGCAAGGGCACGGGCCCCGGCTCCCTGCGGCTGGCCGCCCGTACCGTCGGCTTCGCCGCCGAGCAGCGGATCCGGCCCGTGCTCAGCAACGCCGTCCGGTACGCCGACCCCGGCCTCGGCCCGGTCGCCGACGTCCTGGACGCCGCCCGTCGCCTGGTCCCCATCGACGGGACCAAGGAACTGGACTCCGGCGAGGCCTGGCTCAAGGGCGCGGGCGCGATGCTGGAGGCGGCCGAGCGGGTCGTCGAAGCCGCGGGTTACCGGCGCGACACCGCCCACCGCCTGCTGGAGCAGACCCGGGCGACGGCCGCCGAGTGCCTGGTCGACCCCGAGGACGACCTCGGCATCGGCACCGTCCACTTCCCCGAACCGCACCTCGTCGGCGCCGGTCGCCGCACCGCACAGCGGGCGCTGGCCTCGCGGGCGGCGGCGGGGATGGTGCTGCACGGTTACTCCGGGAAGCGCGCGTACTGGGAGCGGATGCACCACGAGCTGGACGTCATCGCCCACCACGGCTTCGCCTCCTACTTCCTGACGGTCGCTCAAGTGGTCGACGACGTGCGGAAGATGGGCATCCGGGTGGCCGCGCGCGGCTCAGGCGCGGGATCGTTGGTGAACCACCTCCTCGGGATCGCCCACGCCGATCCCGTCGAGCACGGGCTGCTGATGGAGCGCTTCCTGTCCAAGGAACGGGTCGTCCTGCCCGACATCGACATCGACGTGGAGTCCGCGCGCCGGCTGGAGGTCTACCGCGCGATCATCGACCGGTTCGGCACCGAGCGGGTCGCGACGGTCGCGATGCCGGAGACGTACCGCGTCCGCCACGCGATCCGGGACGTCGGCGCGGCCCTGTCCATGGACCCGGCCGACATCGACCGCATCGCCAAGTCCTTCCCGCACATCCGCGCCCGCGACGCCCGTGCGGCGCTGGAGGAGCTGCCCGAACTCAAGGCGCTGGCGGGGGAGCTTCAGCGGGAAGGGGAGAGGTACGGCAGGCTGTGGGAGCTGGCCGAAGCCCTCGACGCCCTGCCGCGCGGAGTCGCCATGCACCCCTGCGGGGTCCTGCTCTCCGACGCCTCCCTTCTCTCCCGTACGCCGGTCATGCCGACCAGCGGCGAGGGGTTCCCCATGTCCCAGTTCGACAAGGACGACGTCGAGGACCTCGGGCTGCTCAAGCTCGATGTGCTGGGTGTGCGGATGCAGTCGGCGATGGCGCACGCGGTCGCGGAGGTGGAGCGGGCGACGGGGAACCGGATCGACCTGGACGCGTTGAAGGCCGGCGACCCGGCGACGTACCGGCTCATCCGCTCCACCGAGACGCTCGGCTGCTTCCAGATCGAGTCGCCGGGCCAGCGCGACCTCGTCGGGCGGCTCCAGCCGGCCACCTTCCACGATCTGGTCGTCGACATCTCGCTCTTCAGGCCCGGTCCGGTCGCCGCGGACATGGTGCGGCCGTTCATCGAGGCGCGGCACGGGCGGGCGCCCGTCCGCTACCCGCACCCGGATCTGGAAGGGCCGCTGAAGGAGACGTACGGAGTCGTCGTCTTCCACGAGCAGATCATCGACATCGTCGCCATCATGACCGGCTGCGGACGCGGCGAGGCGGACCAGGTGCGGCGCGGGCTGTCCGACCCGGAGTCGCAGGGGCGGATCAAGGTCTGGTTCGCGCAGCACGCGGCGGCGAAGGGGTATGACGCAGAAACGATTCGGCGCACCTGGGAGATCGTCGAGGCCTTCGGGTCCTACGGCTTCTGCAAGGCGCACGCGGTCGCCTTCGCCGTACCGACGTACCAGTCGGCCTGGCTGAAGGCGCACCACCCCGCCGCCTTCTACGCGGGGTTGCTCACGCACGACCCCGGGATGTATCCGAAGCGGCTGCTGCTGGCGGACGCGCGGCGGCGTGGGGTGCCGATCCTGCCGTTGGACGTGAACGAATCGGGGGTCGCACACAGGATCGAACTGGTGTCTGAATCCAAGCTGTGGGGGCTGCGGTTGGCGCTCTCCGACGTGCACGGAATCAGCGAGGCCGAGGCGGCGCGGATCGCCGACGGGCAGCCGTACGCCTCGCTGCTCGACTTCTGGGAACGGGCGCGCCCGAGCAGGCCGCTCGCTCAAAGGCTCGCTCAGGTAGGCGCGTTGGACTCCTTCGGCGCCAACCGCCGCGATCTCCAACTGCACTTGACCGAGCTGCATCGAGGTGCGCGCGGCGGTCGCGGTGACCAGCTCCCGCTGTCCGGCGGGCGGAAGACCGCACCGGCCGGGCTGCCCGACCTCTCCTCGGCGGAGAGGCTGAGTGCCGAGCTGGGTGTGCTGTCCATGGACGCCTCGCGGAATCTGATGGACGATCACCGGGCCTTCCTCGACGAACTGGGCGTGGTGTCGGCGCGCCGGCTGCGCGACGCGCGGCACGGGGAGTCGGTGCTGGTCGCGGGGGCCAAGGCGGCCACCCAGACGCCGCCGATCCGGTCCGGCAAACGGGTCATCTTCAGCACGCTGGACGACGGGACGGGCCTGGTCGACCTCGCCTTCTTCGACGACTCCCACGACGCCTGCGCCCACACCGTCTTCCACTCCTGGCTGCTGCTGGTGCGCGGGGTGGTGCAGCGCCGCGGCCCGCGCAGCCTCAGCGTGGTGGGTGCCGCCGCCTGGAACCTCGCCGACCTGATCGAACTGCGCGCCGAGGGCGGGCTCGAGGAGGTGGCGGCACGGCTGGCGGAGCCGCTGCCGCAGAAGCCGGACGGCGATCCGACCCACGGTCGGCGAATCCAGATGCCCACCGGATACGAAATGCATCCGTGGGCCGATCTGCGCCCGGCGGGCGAAGAGCCCGCGAAGGTACGGAAGTTGTGGCACCAGAGTCCGGGGAGTGCGGGATGACCATCCTCTGCGTACGTTTCCAGCTGCCGCCGACGGACGAGGCGGCCCTGCCGGAGCTGCTCGGGTTGCTGGAGGAGTTCACGCCCGTCGTCGAAGCCCTGCCTCCGGACGGAGCACTGGCCGATCTGCGGGGCGCCGAACGGTACTTCGGGCGTGACGCCGCCGAATTGGCGACGATGATCCGGGTCCGTGCCCTCGCCCTGCACGGCGTCGACTGCGTGATCGGCGCCGGGCCGGGGCCGATGCTGGCCCGCATGGCGCTGTGGGACGCCGCGCCCGGGGTGACGTGTGCGGTGCCCGAGGACGCCGTCGGGGAGTTCCTCGCCGACAAGCCCGTCGCCGCGCTCCCCGGCGTCGGCGCCGCGACCGCCCGCACGCTGGGCGAATACGGCCTCGACACCCTCGGCGCGGTCGCCGCCGCGCCCCTGTCCACGCTCCAGCGCCTGGTCGGCGTGAAGGCCGGCCGCGAGCTGCACGAGAAGGCGAACGGCATCGACCGCGGCCGGGTCGTCCCGAACGCGGTGTCCCGCTCGCTGGCCACCGAACGCCCCTTCACCCGCGACGAGCTGGACCCCGACCGGCACCGCCGCGCCCTGCTCTCGGCCGCCGAGGAACTGGGCGCCCGCCTGCGCGCCCTGGACAAGGTCTGCGGCACCCTGACCCTCACCGTGCGCTACGCCGACCGTTCCGCGACGACCCGCACCCGCACCCTCAAGGAACCGACGGCCCACTCGCGGGCGCTGACCAGGGCGGCGTACGGCATGTACGAGGCGCTCGGCCTCCAGCGCGCCCGGGTCCGCTCGATGGCCCTGCGCGCCGAGGGCCTCGACCCCGCCGAACAGGCCTCCTACCAGCTCACCTTCGATCCCATGGACGAGAAGGCCCGCCGCATCGAGGAGGTCGCGGACCGCGCGCGAGCGAAGTTCGGGCCGCGTGCGGTGATGCCGGGGCGGCTGCACGGGGATCAGTTAGCCCACGGAGGAGTGATCCGCGTGCCGTCGGCCAATTCTGCCTCCAGGCCGATGGAGGTGGTGACCCAGGAGATCGCTGTGTGATCCGTCGGGTTCTCGACGGCCACGGTCGCGCAGCGGTTGATGATCACTGTGTCGCCCGCGGTGATGCGGTCCGTACGGCCGTCGAGGGTGATCAGGAGTTCGCCGCTGAGCAGGTGGAAGATCTCCTCGCGGTTGACGGTGTGCGCGGGTGCTTTCGTCCCCGCGGGGATCTCGCCGCGCCAGGCGCACAGCTCCTTGCTCCCGGTGCGGGGAGTGGCGTACGAGACGAAGCGGGCGCCGTGGATCTCGTGGGTGACGGCTTCGGACGGGCGGATGACGGGCATGTGCGCTCTCCTGGAACTGGAAGATGGTCAAGTTGCTTGACTATATGGATCGATGGTCAAGCCGCTTGACCGTTTCGTCAAGGGTGTTTCAATGCCTTCCGTGCAGAACTCCGAAGCCATGGCCCTGTCCGCCGCCCTGCTCGCCGTCGCCGGTGAGCTCACACAGCGCATCCACGAGGGCGTGGTCGCCCGCGGCTTCGAAGGGCTCAGGCCCGCGCACGGCTTCGCGTTCACCCGGCTCACGCCGGACGGTGCCACGGTCACCGACCTCGCCGGCCATCTCGGGGTGACCAAACAGGCCGCCAGTCAGCTCGTCGACGAGATCGTGCGCAAGGGGTACGCCGAGCGCCGGCCGCATCCCGATGACGCGCGTGCCCGGCTGGTCGTACTGACCGAGCGCGGCTGGGCCTGCACCCGTGCGGCGGAGGAGGCGGCGGCGGAGGCTGTCGAGGCGTGGGTCGAGCTGCTGGGTGAGGGGGAAGTGCGCGCGTTGCGCGATCAGTTGGCGCGCATCGCCCCCTATGGCCCCGTCCGGCCCGCCTGGTGACGGCTCATCAGCGGTTGCAGTCGTCCGCGGTTACCACTGGAAGTTTTTACTGACACGTAACTTCACAAGTGAACTACCCGTCCGTAACTTGACGAGTGAACAGCATCCTCGTGATCCGGATCACAGGGCGTAGTGCCATCGCACCTCCCTTGAGCCGCAAGGAGATCACCCGATGCTGCCCTGGAAACGAGTGCTCAGATCCCTGGCCGCGCTGCTGCTGACCGCCGCGGTCGCCACCCTCCCCACCGCCACCGCCACCGCGCAGACCGCCGCCGCACCGAGCAGTGGCTGGAACGACTACTCCTGCAAGCCCTCCGCCGCCCATCCCCGCCCCGTCGTCCTGGTGCACGGTACCTTCGCGAACTCCGTCGACAACTGGCTGGCCTTCGCGCCGTACCTGAAGAACCGCGGCTACTGCGTCTTCTCCCTCGACTACGGCCAACTGCCCGGCGTCCCCTTCTTCAACGGCCTCGGCCCCGTCGACAGGTCTGCCGAGCAACTGAAGGCCTTCGTCGACAAGGTGCTCGCCGCGACCGGCACCGCCGAGGCCGACCTCGTCGGCCACTCGCAGGGCGGCATGATGCCCCGCTACTACCTGAAGTTCCTCGGCGGAGCCGCCAAAGTGAACGCCTTCGTCGGCATAGCGCCCAGCAACCGCGGCACCACCCTGAACGGCCTCACCCAACTGCTGGACCACTTCCCGGGCGCCGGAGACCTGCTCTCCGCCAACACCCCAGCCCTCGCCGACCAGGTCGCCGGATCCGCCTTCCTCACCAAGCTCAACGAGGGCGGCGACACCGTGCCCGGCGTCCGCTACACCGTCCTCGCCACCAAGTACGACGAGGTGGTCACGCCGTACCGGAGCCAGTTCCTCAGCGGATCGAACGTCCACAACGTCCTGCTGCAGGACCTGTGCCCGCTCGACCTCTCCGAGCACGCCGCGATCGGGCTGCTGGACCGGATCGCCTTCCACGAAGTGGCCAACGCCCTGGATCCGGCGCGCGCCACCCCGACCACGTGCGCCTCGGCGTTCAGCTGAGGCCTACTTGAAGGTGTACGACCCGCTGCTCACGCTCGTCGCCGGCCAGTCGGCGCGGGCCAGGTCGAGGCCCTTGAACGCGTCGTTGTTCGCGCTGCACAGCTTGCCGTCCGGGATCAGCGCCTGGTGCCGCCCGTCCGCGTCGCCGATGCGGACGCCGTTCCAGTCGTAAAGCGCCTGTGTGCCGCCGGCCGCGACCGCCGCCTCGCACGCGTCCGACCTCGGGCTCTCGGGGCCCTCGGCGTACCACTGCGAGACCCGGCTGACCGGGTCGCCCATCGACCCGTGCGCGGCGGCGGGCGCGGTGCCCAGCGCGGTCAGGGCGAGCGGGGTGATGCCGAGGGCGACGGCGGTGACGGCCTTGCGGCGTGCGGGCATGGAGGATCTCCTTGGAACCGGTGCCGATGGGTGCCGGGTCCAAGAAACCGTGAAACACCTGCTGAGGGCGGCCGACGGCGATCTTTACGGCCGCCTTAAGGGAGTGTTCGGACTGAGATCAGGTAGGGAGTCCGCGCGCCATGACGAGCGAGGAGATCCGGCCCGCCACGGCGGCCGACGTGCCGGCCGTGAAGGCCGTGACCGATGCCGCGTACCACCACTACATCGAGCGCATCGGGGTGGTGCCGGTGCCCATGGAGGCGGACCACGCGGCGAACGTGGCCGCGGGGCGGGTGTTCGTGACGGGCGATCCCGTCGCCGGCCTGGTGGTGATCGAGGCGTACGACGACCATCTCTTCCTCGACAGCATCGCCGTCCACCCCGACGCGCACGGAAGGGGCGTGGGGCGACGGCTGCTGGAGTTCGTGGACGCACGCGCGTGTGCGCTCGGTCTGCACGAGGTCAGGCTCTACACGAACGTGAAGATGTGGGAGAACCGGAAGCTCTACCCGAAGTTCGGTTATGAGCTGGTGGAGCGGCGCGTGAGCGGGCCGTACGACCGCCTTCACTACCGCAAGCGGCTGGACTGACGGACCGCGTCCGTCACCCGTCCGGCCACCAGGTGCGCGCGATGTCCTTCCGGACCTCCGGGCGTCCCGCGGGACGCTCGTCCGCCTCCTCATGGACCCGGCGGGAGTCCGTCTTCTTCAGGGGCTTCTGCACGGTCACACGGCGCATGGCTGCCTCCTTAAGGATCTACCGGGTTCCGCGTTCTCACGGAGGTAGACCCGTTCGGGGAGAGTTCCTCATCGGTTGCTGTTCTGTCAGTGGCCGTTGTCACGATTCGACTGTCAGTGGCGGGTGTCACTCTTGGGCACATGACAAACGAGAGTGACGGTACGACTTCGGTGGGTGTCGACTGGGACGCGCGGGCCGCCTCCTTCGACGACGAACCGGACCACGGGCTGCGCGACCCGGAGGTGCGCCGGGCCTGGGCCGACCGGCTGCGCGGCTGGCTGCCCGGACGCGCCTGCGACGTGCTCGACCTCGGCTGCGGCACCGGCAGCCTGTCGCTCCTCGCGGCCGAGCAGGGGCATCGTGTCACCGGCGTGGACCTGTCCCCGCCGATGGTGGACCTCGCGCGCGCGAAGCTCGCCGGGCGTGACGCCGTGTTCCTGGTCGGTGACGCGGCGGCACCACCGGTGGGGGAGCAGCGCTTCGACGCCGTGCTCGTACGGCATGTGCTGTGGGCGCTGCCCGACCCCGGCCGCGCCCTGCGGCACTGGCGGGAGCTGCTGCGACCCGGAGGACGGTTGGTGCTGATCGAGGGCGTGTGGGGGCCGGTCGCTCCGGTCGGCATAGCCGCCGACCGGCTCACGGCCCTCCTCGCGCCGCTCGCCTCGCACGTGCGCGTGGAGTCGTTGTCGGCGGACGCGCTGCTGTGGGGGAAGCGCGTGGAGGACGAGCGGTATGCGGTGGTGGCGGTGGTCGGTTGAGG
This sequence comes from Streptomyces sp. NPDC002838, assembly GCF_040295365.1. NCBI lineage: Bacteria > Bacillati > Actinomycetota > Actinomycetes > Kitasatosporales > Streptomycetaceae > Streptomyces > Streptomyces sp. NPDC002838. The sequence continues at coordinate 71,387 of NZ_JBEOVF010000018.1, forward strand.
GCGGGTGCGTGGCACCGACGCCGTAGTCACCAACCATTTCGCACAGCTGCTCCGACTGGTGGGAAACCTCCCGACGCTGAAGCGGACTGCCCCGCGACAGAACACCTCGCGGTACGCGCCGCCCGCGCCGTCGATCACGTCGGCGCATGTGGACCAGCAGTTCGGCAGGCCCCACGCCGGGAGAACCCACCCGAACCAGTGGGGGCCCGCACCTTCTTCCACCCTTGGTGGCATCCGCCAGTCCCTCCCCAATACCGCCCATGGCAACCCCTCCCCACGAGACACCGTTGCGGCTGCCGCCGCCCATGGACGGGCCCGTCCTCCGGCTCGTCGGCACCGCCCGCGATCACGAACATGCGGTCATGTCGAACGAGCTCGACGTTCCCTGGCTCTTCCCGACCCAGCGTCCCGGAAAACCGCTGACCACCAGACAACTCGCCGACCGCCTCAGACCTCCGATTGTCGGAGCCGCCGGCACGCTCCCCATTCCTCATCGCTCACCTGCCGGCCGGAGCGCTGGTGGACCGGTGGAACCGCCGCAGGATCCTGCTGATCAGCGAACCCAATGCGCTTCGGCATCGACCGCGCCGTGCCCTTCCGGTGTGACGTTTCCGCCCACGCCGCGAGCCTGGTCCGAGCTCCACGACGGCATTGACGACCCCGAGGCCGGGAAGAGCGCCGCAACCTCGGCCGGTGGGTGGCCGACGAGGAACCGGAGCCCATCCCGACATTCACCTCGGGCTGGCCACTGGAGGCGTGGCTCACCGAGCTCGCTGACGCTCTTGTGCCGGTTGTCGCCTGTGTCGACCTGACGTGAGCTCCGGGAGACGGGGAGCCGCAGGTCATGTGAGCAACGCCTCGAAGTCGCCCCCGCGGGCCAGCGCCTCCAGTTCGTCGAGGGCCGCCACGGCGGCGGACGCTGCCTGCGGATCCCGGTCCGCGAGGCCGCTCTCGGCGAACTCGTCCTCGTCCAGCCGCCGTACGTCCGTGCCGTCGGCGGAGCGCCACAGGTCCAGGTCGAGATCCTCCACGACGAGATCGGTGCCGGAGAGCGTGGCGGGGCGGGTGATGTCGCAGTACCAGCCCTTGAGCGCGCCGGCGGAGTCGCGGACCTCCTTCACCGAGTACCAGCGGTCCCGCCAGTAGTGCTCGGTGAAGACGTCGCCGGGCTCGAAGCGGACGAAGCCGAAGTCGCGGACGCCGCCCCCGGCCCAGGGGGCGCGGACGGCGATCCGCGTGCCGTCGTCGGCGAGGAGTTCTGCGCCGTAGCGGATCTTCGTACGGCCCGCCTTCACGAGGACGACGTCCACGTGGAGCGTCGGCTCAGCCGAGTTCGCGGACATACCGAACCTCCGTCGCGCAGATCTCGTACCCGAACCACTTGTTGATCGCGATCATCGGGCCGTTGCCGGCGTCGTTGGCCGTGAACGCCTGCGTGAAACCGGCGGCGCGGGCGCGGTGCAGGGAGTCGTTCTTGGCGAGCTTGGCCAGGCCCCGGCCGCGGAAGGCTCGGGCGGTGCCGGTCATGACAGTGCCGTACCAGGTGCCGCCGTCCGTGCGGGCCGCGCTGAAGGCGGCGGGGCGGCCGTCGACGACGGCGACGGAGGTGAGCTCAGGGCTGATGAGGGGGTGGTTCCAGGTCTCCTTCAGCCAGGCCTCGTAGTCGGTGAACTCATAGACGATGTCGCTCGGTTCGTCGGACATCGTCTCCGAGTCCAGCTCGAACAGGGGGCGCGGGTCGTCCGCGAAGTCGGCGCCCGTGCGCAGCTCGACGTCCGGCGGGAGGCTCTGGAGCGGCGGCAGCGTACCGTTGGCCAGGTCCAGGCGGAGGAAGTGGGCGGAGCGGCTCTCGCGGTAGCCGTGCCGCTCGGCGAAGGCGCGGTTGCCGGGTTCGTCCAGGACCCAGGAGAACAGCCTGGTCGCGCCCCGGGCGGCCAGGTGCTCCTCGGCGGCGCGGACCAGCAGCGAGCCGGCGCGGCGTCGCGTCCGCTCGGGGTGCACGTACACGTTGATGTACCCCTGGCCGGGTTCCGGGCTGTCGTGGACGATCCCGACCTGCGCCGTGCCGATCACCTCGCCGTCCTCCTCCGCGACGAGGGGGCGGTAGTGGGCGTCGGGGTGGGTGTGGGTGAGGTCGTAGGCCAGGGAGTCCGGGGTGATCAGGAAGAAGGGGATCGTGAGGCGGCGCACGTGGGCGAAGCCCTCGATGTCGGCTCGGACCTCGGGGTGGAGGTCGCGCACGGTGACAGTCATATACGCGCACGCTACGGCGGGACGAGCGCGGGTGCCTCTCATTTTCCGGTGGGTGCGGGACAATCACCCCGTGACCTTGAAGATCCACATCGATGAGAGCGCACCGCCGTACGAGCAGGTGCGGGCGCAGATCTCCGAGCAGGCGCGGGCGGGCGTGCTGCCCGTGGGGTACCGGCTGCCGACCGTGCGGGGGCTGGCCGAGTCGCTGGGCCTGGCGGCGAACACGGTCGCCAAGGCGTACCGGGCGCTGGAGAGCGACGGGGTGATCGAGACGCGGGGGCGCAACGGCACGTTCGTGGCTGCCGCCGGCTCGGCCGCGGAGCGCGAGCTGGCGTCGGCTGCTCATGCTTACGTCGAGCGGGCTCGGCGGCTGGGGGTGGACGAGGATGCGGCGCTTGCCGCTGTGCGGGATGCTCTGCGGGCGGCTTACGGGGAGGGGTGAGCAGGGTTCGGCACCGCCGGACGACGCCGTCGTGGCTGAGCGCCGTCGCGGCGGGAAAAAGACTACGGGGTACGAGTGGGCTCCAGACCCACCGCGCCCGCCACCCCCGCGAACGTCACCGCGTTCTCCACCGCCGCCCCGTTCGGGTCGTTGTTGAAGTACGTGTACACGTCCTCCCCGTCGGCCCACGTCCCCGCGATCCGCTCGGCCCACGTCTTCAAGGACTGTCGCCCATAGCGCGGCCACGCCTCGGCACGGCCCTCGTGGAAGCGGACGTACCCCCAGTCGGTGGTCCGCCACAACGGTGTCACCGGGCGGGCCCGCGCGTCGGCCCAGCAGAGCGCGGCGCCCCGGCTCTCCAGCACCTTGCGCACCTCGGGCGTCCACCAGGACTCATGGCGTGGCTCCACCGCGATCCGGGTCGCCGACGGGAAGCAGCCCAGGCACGCCTCCAGCAGGCCGGCGTCGGCGCGCAGTGTCGGCGGCAGCTGCAGCAGCACCGGGCCGAGCCGGTCGCCCAGGCCCTCCGCGTGGCTCATCAGGCGATGCACCGGCTCCTCGGGGTCCCGCAGCCGCTTGATGTGGGTCAGATAGCGGCTGGCCTTGACCGCGACGACGAAGTCCGGCGGGACGCGCTCCCGCCAGGCCTCGAAGTTCTCCCGCGACGGCAGCCGGTAAAAGGCGTTGTTGACCTCGACCGTCGCGAAACGCCTCGCGTACTCCTCCAGCCACAGCCGCATGGGGCACCCGTCCGGGTAGAGGACACCGCGCCAGTCCTTGTACTGCCACCCCGACGTGCCGACGAACAGGGTCATACCTTCATGAAAGCACCCGCGAGGCTCTCGTACGGATACAGCCCCTTACAGGTACAACCCCGCGTCCGCCCCGGGCCGCGGTTCCGGCAGTGACGTCGGGGACGTGCCCCGGCGCAGTGCGTACAGCTCCGCCAGTGTCGCGCCCTCGCGGCCGACGCCCTCCTCGGTGCCGAGCCAGTTCACCGCCTCCCGGCGGGTCAGCGGCCCCACCTCGATGCGGGCCAGGCAGCGGCCGGGGCGGACCACGGCCGGGTGGAGGCGCTCCAGGTCCTCGTTGGTCGTCACACCGACCAGGACGTTGCGGCCCTGGCCGAGCAGGCCGTCCGTGAGGTTCAGCAGCCGGGACAGCGCCTGGCCCGCCGTGTGCTTGGCCTCCCCGCGGATCAGCTCGTCGCAGTCCTCCAGCAACAGCAGCCGCCAGCGGCCCTTGCCGGTGGAGTCCTCCTCGCCGATCGCGATGTCCATCAGGTAGCCGACATCGCTGAACAGCCGTTCCGGGTCCAGGACGCAGTCCACCTGGCACCAGTCGCGCCAGGAGCGGGCCAGCGTCCGCAGCGCCGAGGTCTTGCCGGTGCCCGGCGGGCCGTGCAGCAGGAGCAGCCGGCCGGCGATGTCCTCCGGCGTCGTCTTCATCAGGCGGTCCATGGCGTCCGCCACCGGCGCGGTGTAGTTGTCCCGCACCTCGTCCCAGGCGCCCGCCGAGATCTGGCGGGTGGTGCGGTGCGGGCCCCGCCTCGGGGACACGTACCAGAAACCCATCGTCACGTTCTCCGGCTGCGGCTCGGGTTCGTCCGCCGCACCGTCCGTGGCCTGGTCGAGGATCTTCGCCGCCAGTTCGGCGCTGGTCGCCGTGACCGTGACGTCGGCGCCCCGGTTCCAGCGGGAGATCAGCAGGGTCCAGCCGTCGCCCTCCGCCAGCGTCGCGCTGCGGTCGTCGTCGCGCGCGACGCGCAGCACGCCGGCGCCCGGCGGCAGCAGGGTCGCCCCGGACCGGACGCGGTCGATGTTGGCCGCGTGCGAGTACGGCTGCTCGCCCGTCGCGAAGCGGCCGAGGAACAGCGCGTCGACGACGTCGGACGGTGAGTCGCTGTCATCGACGTTGAGCCGGATCGGCAGAGCGTCGTGTGGGTTCGCAGACATGCCGCCATGATCCGGCACGGGCGGGCCTGGCGCACCCGCTTTCCGGTGCACGCCGGTTGTGTCGCGGGTGCCCTGCGCTCCCGGTGTATCCCCTCCGCCCTGTTACAGAGCTGTGCGGCTACGACATCTGCCCCGGCGCGTACCCTCCCGGCTACCGTTGCCCTCGATGGGACGTCATGGGTGGAATTCGGGGGTGGGGCGGTGGCGGCTCACCGCGCTGCTCGGCGTGGGCGTGGCCGCACTGGCCCTGGTGGTGACCCTGCTCAACACGCTTCCCGGGGGCGGCACGAGCACCGAGGGCACCTCGCGCGACGGCGACAAGGTGCACGGCACACCGGCCTCCCCGTCGGACGAGACGACCCCGGACGTCGGCTGGGGTTTCACGCACACCCAGTTCAGCGCGGACGAGGGCAGCTCAGCGGCCACCGGGCGCGTCGAGGGACTGCTGTCGGAGGCCGGGGGTCTGCCGCAGAACCAGCACATCATGGGCTGGGGCGCCGACAACCCCGAGCCGGTGAAGGGGCGTTACGACTTCGAGGCTCTGGACCGCCGCATCGACTTCATGCGCTCCTCCGGCGGCACGCCCGTGGTCACCCTGTGCTGCGCCCCGGACTGGATGAAGGGCGGCAGGGGCGGCGTCGACAACACCGACTGGAGCCAGGCCGCCCTGGAGACCGCCCCGACGCCCGACCACTACCAGGACTTCGCCGACCTCGCCGCGACCGTCGCCAAGCGCTATCCGGATGTACGCCACTTCGTCGTCTGGAACGAGTTCAAGGGCTTCTGGAACGACGCGAAGGCCCGCTGGGACTACGAGGGCTACACCCGGCTGTACAACCTCGTTCACAAGGCCCTGAAGAAGGTCGACAAGGACATCATGGTCGGCGGGCCGTACCTGGTGATGGACAGCCTCGACCCACGGTCGGAGGACGCCTCCCCGACCTTCGAGGGGCCGTGGGGCGCCATGGACCAGCGGGTCCTCGACGCCTTCGCCTACTGGAACGAGAACAAGGTCGGCGCCGACTTCGTGGTCGTGGACGGCTCCAGCTACACCAAGGACGACGAACTGCTGCCCGACGAGTTCGCCGCCACCGACAAGTTCACGGCCGTGAGCGAATGGGTACGCGCGCGGACCGGTGACCTGCCGCTGTGGTGGGCCGAGTACTACGTCGAGCCCGCCGACGGCAACGACGACCGCAAGGGCTGGTCCGAGACCCGTCGCGCCGCCGTCCAGGCCACCGCAATGATCGCCATGGTCAAGGGCGGCGCCACCTCCGGCTTCTACTGGAACCCGGAGAAGGAGAAGGGCAACGAGTGCGCGGGCTGCCTGTGGACCCCGACCGACAAGGGCAGCGGTGGTGAGAAGCTGCCCATGTACGACCTCGTCTCCCGCTTCGGCGCGGAGTTCCCGCCGGGCACCGCGTACGAGACCGTGTCCGTCGCCCCGGACGACGTACCCAACGTCCGCGTCCTGGCGTCCGACAAGGTGATCCTGGTCGTCAACATCCTCGACCGGCGGATCAGCGCGAAGATCGACGGCAAGCGGTTCGACATGCAGGCGTACGAGGTGAAGTGGCTCAGCCGGTAGGCCGTAAAAGCCACTTCACTTCATCGTCAGGAACCGCTGCACCAGCGAGGCGAGCAGCACCGCCAGCAGCGGCAGCGCGAACCAGAAGCTGCTCTGCAGCCACCGCAGTTGCCGCACGCTCGGCCGCACCGCGACCCGCACGACCTCCCGTGTCGTCAGCAGCACGATCAGCGCGAGCGCCGCGAGGGCCCCGACGACCGACCAGGGCGTCCACGTCACCTGCGGCCCGATCGGACCGGGGTCCGCGGCCGGGACCTTGCCCTCGGGCTGGTTCCGCAGCGTGTACACCGTCACGTCGCCGTTGACGAAGACCTTCTTCAGTTCCTTACGGGCGTCCAGGTTCTGGATCAGCCGCGGCTCCCAGGTCTTCGAATAGCCCACGTCCAGCTGGAGATAGATCACCTGACTGCGGTTGATCATCAGATACGAGTTCGGGCCCGCGTCCTTCAACGCCTTGACCAGCCCCGAAACCAGCACGGGGTCGGTCGGCGCCAGCGTGGGCACGTACTCCACCTTCTCCATGTCCCGCGCGCCCCACGGCATCGCCGGCGTCACGTTGTTCACCGTGTCATTGCTCAGCCACAGCAGGCGTGCTGTCGGCTCGTCGTGGGCGTACACGTAGTCCATGGCGGCGACCTCGCCGGGCCGGATCCGCTCGAACGGCTCGTTGCCCCAACGGGCCACCAGGAAGCCGCCCATGAGCACCAGACCCGCCATCAGCGCGGCCAGCGGGGCCAGGCTCACCCGGTCCTTGTCGCGCTCCTCGACCGTGACACCGGTGCGCGGGAACAGGGCGAGGGCGGCGAGCAGGGCCGCGCCCGGCAGGGCGAACATGAAGACCCGCAGCGCCATTTCGCCGCCGTACGACTGCATGCCGAAGCCAAGGAACGGCACGAAGGTCAGGACCAGCAGCGACCGCTCGCGGTACTTGTGCCAGCGCCGCCGCCACCAGCCCCAGCAGGCGAAGGCCATCACACCGCCGGCAAGGAGCACGCGCGCGTACAGCACGAGCTTGTGCGTCGAACTGCCGCCCTCGATACGGCCGGACACGGACGACGACACGTTGCCGCCGACGCCGCCGACCCCGCCGAACAGCTCGTCGAAGTGCCCGGACCAGTACGGCTCGGCCATGAAGCCGACCCAGACGGCCACCAGGACGCCGAACAGGACGGGCAGGCCGCGCAGTTCGCTGCGGCCGATCAGGACGAGCACCGCCAGCACGCCCAGCATCACGAACGGGGTGAGCTGGTGCGCCGGGACGCTCGCCGCGAACAGGCCGATCACGACCATGAGCAGCACGGCCCGCTGCCGCCGGTTCGTCGGCTCGACCTCGATCTCGCCCGGCCGCCGCTTCGTCCAGATCACGCCCGGAGCCCGGAACCAGACGAGCAGGATCGCCACGAACACCAGGTAGAGGAGATACGTGAAGCCCTGCGGGGAGAAGTAGTCCTGGCCGACCCAGCCGCTGAGCACGAAGATCCAGATGCCGGTCCACTTGGCCCGCCAGCTCGCCCGCATCGAGCGGACGAGGAGGAACATCGGCGCGAGATACAGCAGCTGGATGGCGAGCGGCCACCAGCGGATGACCTCGGTGAGGTCACTGACCCCGCAGGCCTTCAGCACGAACGCGGCCACCGCGAAGAAGCCCGGCCAGCTCCAGCGCGCGTCCAGGTCGGGTACGGCCGACCCGGTCCGGTCGATGTAGTCGAGGAAGCCGAGATGCTGCCAGGCCGTCGCGAACCGCGGCTCGGTCTCGATCAGGGCGGGCAGCGCGTGCAGCGAGACCACGGTCGCGAGCAACGTGACCAGCAGCAGCGCCCGGTGCTCGCGGCCCAGCCACAGCAGGGAGGCGAACACGACGACCAGCAGTGCCGCGCCCACGAGGGTGGGCAGGGGCAGGACGGAGATCAGCCCCAGCCCGCCCATCTCGTCGAGTTCGGCCTCGCCGAGGCGCAGCGCGGGCACCCAGTACAACAGGAGCGCGGCGGTCAGGAGACAGCCGAGGATCACGCCAAGGCGCGTGGGTGCACGCGAGGGCACCTCTTCGCGCACCGGTGCCTCTTCCCGTACGACTTCCTCTACGGGCTCTACGGGCTCTACGGGCTCTACGGGCTCTACGGGGGCCTCCGCATCGAACGGCGCGTCCACCTCCGCCGGCCCCAACGACGCCTCGGAGCCCGGTTCCCGCTCTTCCACCGGCAACCCCAGCTCCGGCTTCCGCACCCAGGCCGGCCGCTGGTCTTCGGGAAGCACGGGCGTGCCCGTGGGCGGTGTGCCCGGCCCCGGGCGGACGTCGGGCCGGCGTTCCGGATGGTCGAGGTCGACATGGATACCGAGGGCGAGCGTGTCCTGGTCGAGCGCCCAGCCGGGCCCGCGCCGGTGCGGTGCCGCCTGGGCGGGGACCTCACGCGCCCCCAGGTCGGCGAGGTCCCCGTCGGGCGCCGCGCTCTCGGGGATGTCGGCACCCGAGGCACGGACGATCTTGTACAGCTTGGGCGCGGCGATCGCGACGATCACCGCGAGCGAGGAGATCTCCGCGACGCCCGCACCGGTCAGGCCCATGCGGGGGAGCAGCAGCAGCGTCAGACCGAGCACCATGACGCAGAGCAGGCCCTGCAGCCAGGCCAGTCCGGCCGTGCGGCTCTGCGCGCGCAGCACCGCGAAGTACGTCTCCATGACCACCCGCAGCACCGCGCCGACCGCGAACCAGCGCAGCAGCGGGGTGGCCGCGTCCGCGTAGCCCGCGCCGAACACGCCGAGGATCCAGGGGGCGCCGAAGAACAGCACCCCGGCCACCGGCAGCATGATCCGGGCCATCCGCTTCAGCGCGGCCCGGGTGTTGGCGGCCAGCCGGCGCGGGTCGTGCGAGCCCTCGACGGTGAGGGAGGCACCCATGTTGATGGCGAGCAGGTTGACCGTGCCGCCGATCGTGGTGGTGATGTAGAAGTACGCGTTGTCCTCGGAGCTGACCTGCGAGGCGATGATCACGGGGACCAGGTAGACCACGGCGAGCGAGAACAGCGAGCCGGTGTAGTCGCCCGCCAGGAAGCGCCCGATCTCCTTCAGCGTCGGCGGCCGGGCATGGTCCTCGGTGGCCTTCACATGCCGCGGCACCAGCCGCCGGAACACCAGCCAGCCCAATGGCAGCACGGAGAAGGCGATCGCCGCGACCCAGGACACGAAGACGCCGGTGGTGGGGATGGCCACCGCGAAGGCGACCAGCAGCCCCAGCTTGACGGCAGAGAACACGGTGTTGCCGACCGGCACCCACAGCGCGCTGCGCAGCCCGGTCAGCACCCCGTCCTGGAGCGTCAGCAGCGACCACGCCACGACGGCCACGACGAAACCGAGCCCGTGGACCGGCCCGTGCAGGAAGCGGTACGACGGCCCCCACGCGTCCAGGGTGAGCAGGAAGACCAGCGCGGCCAGCGCCACGATCACCGAACTGCCCGCGTAGGTACGGAAGATGAGCCGCCCGGTGTTCCGTCCCGCGATCGGGATGAAGCGGGCCAGCGCCCCGGTCAGGGTGACCGCGGTCAGGCCGGCGAGCAGCTTCATCGCGGCGATCGCGGCGGAGCCCTGGCCCACGGCCGACTCGGAGTAGTAGCGGGCCGCGGCCAGCCAGAACCCGAGGCCGAGCACCGCGGAGATGCCGGTGTTCAGCATCAGGGCGTAGGCGTTGCGGAACAGCTGACTGCCCCCCGGGCCCATTCCGGGCAGCCGGAGCCGGCGCCCCGGCCGCTCGGGCGCCTCGGTCGCGGGCGACTCTTCCTCGGTCGTGGTCGTGGTCGTGTCAGACACGGGAACGGATGGCCTTCCGGCGGACCTGTCGTGCTCTGCGGACCAGGGCGTACCCCTTGGTGAGGGCCCGGTCCCTGGCGAAGTTCCGGGCGATCGCGCGGCCCTCGACCAGCCGCTCGAACTCCTCGACGCCCGTGGCGCGGCGCACGGTGACGCGTCGCAGGGCGTACGGCCCCTGGCGGCGGCGCGCCAGGCCGTTGCCGACGGCGAGCGCCTGGCCGTACCCCGTCTCGCGCACCGCCTGCCGCACCCGGCGGCTGGAGTAGCCGTAGGGGTAGGCGAACGAGGCCGGGACGGCGCCGAGTCCGTCCGAGACGATCTCCTTGCAGTGGATCAGCTCGTGGCGCAGGCCGGCGTCGTCGAGCTGGTCGAGCTGCGGGTGGGTGTGGCTGTGCCCGCCGATCTCCACGTCCGCCGCCGCGAGTTCGCGGACCTGGTCCCAGTCCAGCATGGCGTCCAGACCGCCCCCGGTGTCGTACGCGCCCCGGATCCACCCGGTGGAGACGAACAGCGTGGCGGCGAAACCGTGCTTGGCGAGGACGGGGAGGGCGTGCCGGTGCACGCCCTCGTAGCCGTCGTCGAAGGTGATCAGGACCGGCCGCTCGGGCAGCGGCCGGCCCGAGCGCCAACGGGCGGCGAGAGCGGCCGTGGTGACGGGGGTGAAGCCGAGTCCCGCGATCACCGCCATCTGCTGGGCGAAGGCCTCCGGAGCCACCGACAACTCCCGTGTGGCCTCGTTCGGGTCGGTCGCGATCGCGTGGTACATGAGGATCGGCACGGGCGCCTCGGTCATCTGCTTCCCCCCTCGATCTCCGTCACCACGAAGGTCGTCCTGCCCCGGCGCGCCCGGACGCTCCCCACGACGTACCCACCGGCCGCCGTCAGCACCCCGGCGACGATCGCCCCCGCGCGACCGGCGCCCCCCGGCCGGACCAGCAGGGCGTCCCGCAGCCCGCGCGCCACACCGGCGGGCAGCACCCGCGTGGCGTACCGGCGCTCGGACTCGAGTCCCTTGTCCGAACCGACACTTCGGGCCACCAGCGCCTTCGACAGGCCCTCGGCATACGTACGCGTGCGGAAGTACCCGAAGTGCTCGCGCGCCTCGGGCACCCGGTGGTGGATCACCGCGCGGTCGTCGATCAGCAGGATGGCGTCGGGCCGGGCGCGGGTGAGGCGGATGCACAGTTCCGTCTCCTCGCAGCCCAGCGGACGCTTGTCGCCGTCGCGCCCGATGCCGGTGGCGAAACCGCCCGCCGCGTCGAACGCCGTACGGCGGAAGGAGGCGTTGCCGCCGAGCACGTTGCGCACCCGCACCAGCCCGGCGGGCAGGCCCTTGTACGTGCAGCCCACCACCCAGTCGAACTCCTCCGGAAACCAGGCCGGCCGGCGGCCCGACGCCCAGATGGGCACCGTACGGCCGCCGACGGCCATCACCCGGGGATCGGCGTAGCCTGAAGCGAAGTGCCTGAGCCAGTCCCGCTCGGCGACGGCGTCGTCGTCCAGGAACGCGACGACGTCGCCGCGCGAGGCGGCGATCCCGGTGTTGCGGCCGGCGGACAGGCCGCGGGGGCCCGCGTTGGCGAGCACCCGCACCTCGTCGGCACCCTCGGCGTCCTTGTACTCCCTGGACAGCCGGTCCAGGAGCGCCGCGTTGTGGTCGACGACGAGCAGCGTTTCCAGGGCCGGCCGTGACTGCGCCCGCACCGAGGAGACCGCCGCGAGGATGTCCTCCCAGCGGTCCTCGGTGTAGACGCAGATCACGACGGAGATGTCGGGATCGGTCAAGACACCTCTCCCCGGACCGTGTCGAGCATCGGGGAGTGCTGCGGACGGCTGCGCAGGGCACGCCGGTTGGAGCGCTCCCGCAGGATCACCCTGAGCACCCTCAGCCCGTCCCGCACGGCCCGCAGATTGCTGGTGCCGTGGATGCGGAGGTACTCGTGGCTCGGTATCTCCTGCACCTTCAGCCCGGCCTTCACCACCCGGATGTTCATCAGGGTCTCGACCTCGAAGCCGGTGCAGTCGAGGTCGATCTTGTCCAGGCAGTACCTCCAGAACGCGTTGTAGCCGTAGCACAGGTCCGTGTAGCGGGCGCCGAACTTGCGGTTGACGGCCGTGCACAGTGCCCAGTTGCCGAGCTTGCGGATGAAGGTCATGTCGTCGGTGCCGCCGCCGTTGGCGAAGCGGGAGCCCTTGGCGAAGTCCGCGCCCGAGACGAGGGCGGAGACGTACGACACGATCTCGTTGCCGTCGGCCGAGCCGTCCGCGTCGACCATCACGATGATGTCGCCGGTGCAGGCGTGGAAGCCGGTGATCAGCGCGTCGCCCTTGCCCTTGCCGCGCTGCTCGACGACCTTGACGTCCGGCCACAGCTCGCGGGCGACTTCGACGGTGTTGTCGGTGGAATTGCCGTCCACGAGAACCACTTCATGGATCCAGTCCGGAAGGGTCTTGAAGACGTACGGGAGATTCTCCGCCTCGTTCATGGCGGGGATCACCACGCTCACCGGCGGCGCTATGGCCAGGTGAGAGGAGATAGGCCGGTATTTCCTGGCTTTCACAGGATCCTGACCCGATGTCGCCGGGCGCAGAACTGAGCTCATGAGTCTGGTCCCTCTCGTCCGGTGGACCGCCCGCCCCTGGGTGGCCCGGTTCGGTTCGAAAGGGGGGTTTCTCACGCACGGCACGACGGAATGTATCTCCGTACTCGCCGGGTGAGCTGGCATAGCTGGCCGGCGCCGCAAAACGGCAGCCGGTCGCGCGGCACGACTCGGTCACACAGTGCGGTCACCGAGCACGGCACCCCCCTACCGCGCCCCGCGCCGGGCCGTCGCGGTCCTTGAGCCCTCCCCTAAAACCGCTAGCCGACGGACCGATGCGGGTGAGATGTACGACGGTATTGATGATTGAACCTGTATGGCAAGACCTGGAACGAGGCCTCACGTTTTTGTTGGTTTGACCGTTACCGATCGACTGTCACGAACGCCCCGAGCGGATCTTTCCCACCCGTTTGAGTAGTTTGTCGGCCGGTTCGAACAGCTCCGGCCGGGACACCACGGCATTGCGCAGAGCCCGTACCGGGGCGCGGCGGGCCCGATGCCCGAGCGCCACCGGGTGACGTCGTGTCACCCACCCTTCGGACACCTTCAGCTCGCGTGTCTTCAGGGAGTCCTTGTATTCCTTCTGGCCCCGGCCGAGATCGAGATACGCGATGCCGTCGGCGGCGGCCGCCTCGGCCATGCGCAGATGCAGGACCAGGCCCGGGGAGTACTTCGAGTACGCCGGGTCGTACGCCGGGAACCAGCACGCGAGCACCCGCTCGGTGCGCAGCCCGAAGTGCGCGGCGATCGGCTTGCCGTCCGCGTACAGCACCGACAGGATCCCCGCGAACGGCTCGGAGCGGGTGTGGAACAGCTGCTGGACGAGCCGGGTGATCCAGTCGTGCGCGAAGCGGTCGCTGCGCCCGGTCCTGCGGTACTGCGCGGACTTCCAGTCCATCAGCGTGCGCAGGGCGGCCGGGTCGCGCTCGTCGTGGACGTACGTCACCTCGCCCGCGTCCCGGCCGAGCTTGCGCTCCTTGGCGAGTGTGGTGCGGGTGAACTTCGGCGACTGCGCGCGCAGTTGGGCCAGATAGGCCTCGTAGCCCCGGTCGACGTCCATGACCGGGGACGGGAAGGTGCCGGAGGCCTCCGCCTCGAACGGCCGCTGGCCCTCCACCAGGTGGTCGAACTCCCACACGGCCAGCCCGCAGGCCCGCATCAGCTCCCGGGCGTCCCAGGCGAACCCGGGCCGGTGCACCACGCCCTGGGCGTCCGAGACGCCGAGGCCGATGGCCCGGCCGACGCCGGCGGCCGATCTCTGGTAGGGGAAGAACGCGGCGGGCTCGCCGTCCTCCCGTACGACCGCGATCCGCACCCCGCGTCGGCACCGGCCCACCGCGAGCGCGAACTCCGGTGCGAGGAAAGGGTTCGCCAGCTCGGGCGACCCGTGCAGATGGGCCTTGGACTGCATCGCCGTCCACGCCGCCCGGTCTGCCGCGCTCAGCTCGCCGGGGCGGTACACGCTGATGTCCACGTCAGATGCCCTGTCTTCTCGCCGCACGGCCCCGCAGCCGCCGTACCAGAACCAGCAGGAGAACGAGGGCGCTGATCGCGGTCACCGCCACGATCCCACCGCGCACGGACCAGCGGTGCACGGCCAGCATGCCCTGGGCCACCAGCATGTTGACCACGACCGAACCCGCAACCGCGGCGACCAGACGGCCGAACGGTTCCAGCCCGCGCAGGGCCGCGGCGATGGCCGCGGCGGGCGCCGCGAGCAGGAAGAACAGCGTGAGCGGACCGCGCAGCGGCGAGTCCGAGTCGGCGAGCGCGAGCAGCGCGCCGCATCCCCCGACCGCCGTCGCGGCGCCCGCGAGCAGTGGCGACAGGTCCCTCCCCGGCCCTGGCCGCGCCCGCTCGGCGCCGTCCGATGACGCTGTTGAAGATGTCTTGATGCGTATGGTCTGCATTGGCGACTTTGCCCCCCGAAGCGCCGGATGCCGGGCTTCAATGTCGCTCAGCCGCGCGGGGGCCGTCAAGATGCGGAAGACGGTCACACCGAGTGGAGTACGACTTGGCGGGCCTGGTACGGGCGTTCCCCGGAGGCGGCTGTGCCTCCGGGGAACGGTGGTTCAGATGGCGCGAGTTGGCGTCTTGGTACTCACCGCACTCACGGCACTCACTGCACTCACGGCACGATCTTCAGCAGCCGGTTCGGGGAACCGGTGCCCGCGCTGGTGACCTTGCCGGTGGTGGAGCCGTTCACCAGGGCCGTGGCGACCTGGGCCGGGGTGGCCGAGGTGTGGCCCGCCAGGTAGACCGCGGCCGCGCCCGCGACGTGCGGGGTGGCCATCGACGTACCGGAGATGGTGTTCGTCGCGGTGTCGCTGGTGTACCAGCCCGCCGTGATGGAGGAGCCGGGGGCGAAGATGTCCAGGACCGAGCCGTAGTTGGAGTAGCTGGCCTTGGCGTCGGTGCTGGTGGTGGCGCCGACGGTGATCGCCTCGGTGACCCGGGCCGGGGAGGACGAGGAGGCGGTGGTGCTGCTGTTGCCCGCCGCGACGGCGTAGGTCACGCCGCTCGCGATGGAGCGGCGCACGGCCGCGTCCAGGGTGGTGGACACACCGCCGCCCAGGGACATGTTGGCGACCGAGGGGCCGGAGTGGTTCGCCGTCACCCAGTCGATGCCCGCGATCACGCCGGCCGTGGTGCCGGAGCCGGAGTTGTTCAGCACGCGGACCGCCACGATCTTCGCCTTCTTGGCGACGCCGTACGTCGTGCCCGCGATCGTCGTGGCCACGTGGGTGCCGTGGCCGTTGCCGTCCTGGGCGACGTTGTCGCCGTCGACGGCGTCGTAGCCGTTGGTGGCGCGGCCGCTGATCTGCTGGTGGGTGATGCGCACGCCGGTGTCGATGACGTAGGCCGTCACGCCGCTGCCCGCGCTGTCCGGGTAGGTGTAGGTGCCGGACAGCGGCAGGGAGGTCTGGTCGACGCGGTCCAGGCCCCAGGGGGCGTTGGACTGCGTGGTGTCGGCGAGCTGGACGCGCTGGTCCTGCTCGACGGAGGCCACCGCCGGGTCGGCGGCGAGTCTCCTGGCCTCGGCCGCGGAGAGGCTGGCCGAGTAGCCGTTCAGCGCCGCGCCGAACGTCTTCTTGACGGTGCCGCCGTACTCCTTGACCAGACTCTTGCCCGCGCTCGAGGACGCCTTGAGGCCGGCGCCCTGCTTGAGCGTGACGATGTAGCTGTCCTTGATCGCCGTGGGGGAACCGGCGGCCAGGACCTTGCCCTCGGCCGGGGCGGCCTGGGCGGGGAGAGCGGTGAGCCCGCCCACGAGGGCGGCGGTCGCCAGGCTGGTTATCGCGGCGATCCGGACCTTCTTGCTACGCAGTTCTGCCATTACGAGGGAGTCCTCCTCTTGGCGGCGCACGCCTGGGTGGGGCGCGCGTCTGTGGGGGGTGCGCGCGTCGTCGCGCGCACGGCCGTGGAGCGTCGCGTTCCGCCCTGCGGCTGAGTAAAGAATCAGTGGTCTACGTGTGTAGATCAAGGGACTTGACGCCCTGTCACATATTTGTCATGCCCGCGTAATCAAGCAGCGTCGCGAATGCGCCACTGAGACAAGTTTTGGCATGGACACTTCCGGTCAACACGCGTAGTTGCTACGACGGTTATGGCAGAGATCCTGCTAAAGGGAGGTTCCATGAGACGTTCCCGACTTGCCGTATACGTCAGCTCGCTCCTTCTCGCCGCCTGTGCCGCCCTCACCGGGGCCGCCACGGCGCAGGCGTCACAACTCGCCGCACCCGGCGGCTATGTGGCGCTCGGCGACTCCTACTCCTCCGGGCTCGGCGCCGGCAGCTACCTCTCCGCGAGCGGCGACTGCAAGCGCAGCACGAAGGCCTATCCCTACCTCTGGGCCGCCGCCCACTCACCCTCGTCCTTCGACTTCACCGCCTGCTCGGGCGCCCGAACGGGTGATGTTCTGGCGAATCAACTGACCCCGCTCAGCGCCGCCACCGCCCTGGTCTCGATCAGCGTCGGCGGCAACGACGCGGGCTTCGCCGACGTCATGACGACCTGTGTGCTCCAGTCCGACAGCTCCTGCGTGTCCCGGATCAACACCGCGAAGGCGTACGTCGACACGACGCTGCCCGGCCGGCTCGACGGCGTCTACTCGGCGATCCGCACCAAGGCCCCGAACGCCCGCGTGGTCGTGCTCGGTTACCCCCGCTTCTACAAGCTCGGCACCTCGTGCGTCGGCCTCTCCGAGACCAAGCGGAAGGCGATCAACGACGCAGCGGACCATCTCGACACCGCCATCGCCAAGCGAGCCGCGGACCACGGCTTCGTCTTCGGCGACGTCCGCCCCACCTTCACCGGCCACGAGATCTGCTCCGGCAGCTCCTGGCTGCACAGCCTCAACTGGCTCAACGTCGGTGAGTCGTATCACCCGACGGCGGCGGGGCAGTCCGGCGGGTACCTGCCGGTGCTGACCGGCGCGGTCTAGTTCTCATGGAGAAGGCCTGAGTTCTCAGGGAGAAGGCTCAGTCCTCAGGAGAAGGTGAGCCAGAAGCGGAGGCCCCGTCCGACGGGGTCTCCGTCTCACAGGTCACCGAGAACGGCACCGAGTTGGACGTCGTGCGCACCGGATCGCGGACCTCGACACTGATCTCGTTCTCGAAACTCCCGCTGTTGTCGTTCGTGGTCACGAACGCCGTGTCCTGCTTGGTCCGGTCGCCGCCCTCCGGGAACGAGAGGGTCTTCCACCCCGCGTCCATGACCTCGCCGTCCCGCGACACCCAGCGATAACGCACCTCCGCAGGCAGGTCGCCGACCGTGAACGTCGCCGTGAAGGCGGGTGCCTCGCCCTGCGGCGGCGGACAACTGCCGGTGTAGTCGGTGTTCGAGCCGGCCAGCGACACTTGCACCGACTGCGGCGGGGGAGCGGTCGTGGCGCTGCTGCTCCGGCTGGGAGTGGGCTCGGGATCTCCGGTGTCCTGTGTACCGCTGGGGGTGTCGCTGGGCGCGGGCGAACTCAGCCCGGGTGTCTCGTTCTTGGTGCCGCCTCCGGCCTGGTCCCCGTCGTCACGGTTCAGCAGCGCGTACGTCAGCCCGGCGATCGCCAGTGCGAGGGCGGCGAGGCCCGCGATCAGTACGACGGCGGCGCGGCGGTTGCGGTTCGGTGCCGGGCGGGTGGCCGTGGCGGCCGTCGGGCCTGCCGCCGGGGTCGGCTGCGTCCACGGTTGCGGACCCGGTGCCGTCGGCGGGGGCTGCTGGGGGGAGGCGGCGACCGTCGGCGCATAAGGCGTATAGGGGGACGTCTGCACGGCGTCCGCGCGAGGCGTGCCGCCCGCCCCGATCACCCGCAGATCCCGCTCGGCCCGCTCGGCCGACAGCCGCTCGGCCGGGTCCTTGCGCAGCAGCCCCTCGATCACGGGCGTGAGCGGACCGGCCCGGTGCGGCGGCGGCAGCTCCTCGTCCACGATCGCGCGCAGGGTGCTGAGCGGGGTGTTCTGACGGAAGGGGGAGTTGCCCTCGACCGCCGAGTACAGCAGCACGCCGAGCGACCACAGGTCGGATTCCGGGCCCGGCGTACGGCCCAGCGCCCGCTCCGGAGCCAGGAACTCGGGTGAGCCGATGACCTCGCCGGTCATGGTCAGCGCGGAACTGCCCTCGACCATGGCGATGCCGAAGTCGGTGAGCACGACCCGCCCGTCGTTCGACATCAGCACGTTGGCCGGCTTCACGTCCCGGTGCAGCACCCCGGCCGCATGGGCGGCCCGCAGCGCGGACAGCACCTCGGCGCCGATGTGCGCGGTGCGTTGCGGGGTGAGCGGGCCCTCGGCGTCCAGGAGCTCGGCGAGCGAGATGCCACGGACGATCTCCATGACGATCCAGGGGCGGCCGTCCTGCGTGGCCACGTCGTACACCGTCACCACGTTGCGGTTGGCGACCCGGGCCGCCGCCCACGCCTCGCGCTCCAGCCGGGCGTACATCCGCTCGACCTCGGGTCCCTGCAGCCCGGCGGGCGCGCGCACCTCCTTGACGGCGACCTCGCGGTGCAGCACCTCGTCGCGGGCGCGCCACACGGTGCCCATGCCGCCCTCGCCGAGCGGGGACAGCAGACGGTAGCGGCCCGCGATCAGACGTTCACTGCCCGGTACTTCGGACACGGGCGCCCCCTCTTCGCATCCGCGTGATCTCTCCCCAAAAGTAGCTCAGCCGAGTGCGGATGCCGCCCCCTTGAGCACGAGTCCGGCGCCGAGTGCCACGACGACGAGCGCGGACCCCAGGGGGGCGGCCCGACGGACCAGGGCCGTCACGGGGCTGGTCGCCCAGCGCGGGCGTGTGTCGAGCACCCGGGTGACACCGGTACCGAGCTTGACGACCGCGAAGCCGGCCGCAGTGAGGGTGAGGGCGAGCCCGACGCCGTACGCGACGACGAGCAGGAGCCCGAACCAGGCCTGCCCCAGGGCTGCCGCCCCCACCAGCACCACCACGGCGGAGGGGCTGGGCACGAGGCCACCGGCGAAGCCGAGGAGGATCGTGCCGCGGAGGGTGGGAGCGGTGGGGTGGGTGTGGGTGAAGCCGCCGTGGGTGTGACTTACGTGGGTGTGACCTGCATGGGTGTGACTCGCATGGGTGTGACTTGCGTGAGTGTGAGCGGTGGGGGGTTGTGGGCGGCGGTGTGGGTGGTCGTGCGTGTGGGTTTCAGCAGCGGCGTGACCGCGTGTCGGGGCGTCAACAGTGGCGTGGCTGTGTGCGGACGCCAGGACCAGTGGGCGCTCGGGGGCGTCGGCCGTCTCGTGTGTGTCGCCGTGCCCGTGGTCGTCCCCGTCCCCGTCCCCGTCCCCGTGCCCGTGGTCGTGGGCGTGCTCGTGATCGTGTGTGTGCCCGTGCCCATGGCTGTGCCCGTGCCCGTGCCCATGGCTGTGCCCGTGCGTATGCCCGTGTCCGTGCGTGTGGCTCCGGTTGCGCCAGGCCCGTCGTACGAGGGTCAGACCCGCCGCCGTCACCAGCGCGCCGCTCGCGATGCCCAGCCAGGTGATCACCGAGGGCGCCGCCGCCGAGCCGGCCGTGACCAGCAGGCCGAGGGCGACCACGCCGAGCGTGTGGGTGACCGTGACCGACGCGGCCAGGGGCAGGACGTCCTTCATGCGGGCCCTGCCTCCCCGGGCGGCGGCCACGGCGGCCATCAGGGTCTTGCCGTGGCCCGGTGCGAGGGCGTGCATCGCGCCGAGGGCGACGGCGATGAGGAGGGCGAGGGCGGCGAACGCGGGGGTGAGGTCGTGGCGGGCGACCAGGTCGTCCAGGGCCCGGGTCCAGCGGTCGACGCCGCGCGGCAGGACGGAGGCGGCGGGGGCGTCCGCCTCCTCCTCGGCCAGGGCGGGGCCGCCGGGGCGCACCCGGAGCGACGCGGTCGCGGTGTCGGCGGGGGAGGAGAGCAACTCCTCGGGGTAGCTGGTCAGTTCACGTGACAGCGACTCTTTCGGTACGTCCGACGCGGTGAGCGTCATCCGGTCGCCGCGCGCCGTGATCTCCCGCCAGCCTGGGCCGGCGTCCGCGCCCGCGCCGCGGAAGCCGAGGGTCGTCGTGTCGCCCTCGGGGAGCGGCGCGGTCAGCCGGCACTCCACGCGGAGGGTGTCGAGTCCGGCCTGGCCGGGCCGCACGCGCGCGTCGCTGCGTTCCGCTGTCAGGCCGACCGTACGTCCGTCGACGGTGAGTTCGCTGTCCCCGGCGGCCTGCGCGCACCGCTGCCGGGCCCACTCGGTCATGCCCAGCCTCTTGATGTCCGGCTGGGCCTGGGTCGCGGGGATCTCGGCGAGGTCCTCGACGTGGTCGACGCGGAGTTCTCCGGGGGCGGCGACGAGACCGTCGTAACGGTTGACGGTGAAGTTGCCGAGGGGGTGAGCGCTGGCGGTGGTGGCGGGGAGCAGCGCGAGCGCGCCGGCGGCGGTGAGGACGGCCGCGGCGGAGGCGAACAGGCGACGGGGCGTCACTTGGCCGCCTCCAGTGCCTTGAGCGCCTTACGGGCCTCGCGGGCACCGGTCGGCGAGAAGCCGGGGTTCAGCTTCAGTGCTGCCTTCAAGTGGGCGCGGCCTTCCTGTTCATGGCCCGTGGCGAGCTCGATCATGCCGCGGTGGTGGAGGAACACGGCGTTGCGGTAGCCGGTGGCCGTGGCCCGGCGGGCGTACGGCAGGGCTTCCTCGCTGCGGCCGTTGACGTGCAGGGCCCAGGCGAGGGCGTCCGCGGTGTGCACGGTGCGGCGGCGGTCCCATTCGGCGCGGGCCGCGCGCAGGGCGGAGGCGGCGTCGCCGTGGTCGGCGGCGGCGAGCGCGGTGTCGAGGTCGGCGTTGACGCCGGCCGCGCGGGCGAGGGAGGTCCAGGCGTTGACGAGGGCGTACTGGTCGCGGGCCTTGGCCCGGTCGCCCTCGCCGCCACGCTCCTCGTACAGCTCGCCGAGTACGACGAGCGGGCCGGGCAGGGGGTAGCGGGCGACCACGTCCTCCATGCCCTTGATCGCGGCGGCGCGGTCGCCGCTCGCGGCCTGGGCGCGGGCGCGGCCCTCCAGGGCCGGGACATAGGTGTCGTCGGCGGCGAGGGCGCGTGCGTAGTGCCGCAGGGCGGTGGTGTGGTCGCCCTGGTTCCAGGCGAGTTGGCCGAGCGCGGTGGCGACGTACGCCACGTCTCCCGGGGCGGTGGCGGAAGCGAGCGCCTGCTCCAGCACGCGTCGGGCGGTGGTGACGTCGCCGCGCAGCTCGTGGACGTACGCGTACCGGGTGAAGACGGGGATCCCGGGCCGCCGGGTGTCCGCGAGCTCCGCGGCCTTCGACGCGTCGTCGTAACGGCCCAGTTCCACCAGGGCGTCGATACGGGAGGACAGGGCGCGTTCGCTGTAAGGGTTCTGTTCCAGGGCCTGGTCCGCGTACCTCAGGGCGTCCTCGAAGTCGTGCCGGGCGGCGGCGAGGGCCGCGCGGCCGGCCAGCGCGCGGTCGTTGTCGGGCTTCAGGTCCAAGGAGCGCTTCAGGGCGCGTTCGGCCTGCGGGTAGCGTGAGGGGTCGCCCTTGGTCCGCGCCTGCTCGACGTAGGCGAGACCGAGGGTGGCCCAGCCGCCGAAGTCCTTGGGCTGGGCGCGGAGCTGGGTCTGGAGGGCGGTGATGCTCGTGTCGAGGTCGCCGCCGTTCAGCAGCTCCGGCGAGAGGGCCCCCGGCGCGGACGCGACCGCCGCGCCGCTCCCTCCGTCCCGCACGGACCCGACGGCGACGGCACCGGCGGTGAGCGCGACAGCCAACAGCACCGCACACCCGATCAGCTGGGCCCCACGCCAACGCCGCCCAGCAGCCGAAACCCGCCGCACGGCAGCGACCCGCGGATCGACGGCTGTCTCGCCGGAGATCCCTGTCTGAACCCGGGGTGGCGCTTCGCCCCCGGACCTGGTTTCGGCTTCGGCTTCGGCTTTCGGTCCGGTTCCGGGCAAGGCTTTGGCCCGCGAATCGGCCTCGGACGCGGGCAGGCTTTCGCCCTCCGGCCCAACGGCTTCCCGCTCGGCCTCGTCCTCAGCCGCGAAGACCTTCAGCCAAGCAGCGCTTGTGTCGTCCCCGTCCCGCACGCCGGGGCCCGACGGGGCAGCCGGCGACGGGGCCTCGGTCACAGCACCCACCTCTGGCTCTGCGGCAGGCTCGGTGGCCTTCGACCGGGCCGGCTCGACGGCTGCCGGTGGAGCAGCGGCCCTCTGTCTCACCTCGGCGGTCTCCGGTGCGGCGGTCCCTTGCTCAGCTTCGGTCCCCGACCCCGCAGCCCCCGCCCCGGCCTCGGCCCCCGGCCCGTCGGCCGGTGTCGTGCCGCGCTCGCGCTTCCTGGCCGCGGGCCTCATGCCGCCGTGCTCGCTCTCCGGGGCGCTGTCGTTCTTACGCGGGGCCATGCCTCTCCTCAATGGGCTCGCTGGGGACGGAAGTTCTCGCGCGGGGCGGCGCGGCCCGCACCGTGGGGGATGTATGTGCGGGCCGCGCCAGTCAGGGGGTACGCCGGGGCCGGAGGCCCGGCCGGGCCAATAGGCCTGACCGGAGTCACTACGCCGGCCCTCGGGCCAGACGCCCGGCAAGGGCCTAGTACGCCCGGTCCCGCATCCGGCGCCACCACGTGAGGCCCGCGCCGATCAGGAGGATGCCGGCCGCGCCGGCGCCCGCGGAGGCGGCGATCAGGGTGGTGTCGTCGGAGCCGGAGGAACCGCCGGCCGGCTGGAGCGCGTCGCCGATCTCGTTGCGGACGTCGTTGCCGCCGGTCGTGCCCTTGGCGAGCGGGCCGCGCGAGCCCTCCGTCGGCAGCGCGACGTACGGGAAGGCCTTCTCGAAGTCCTTGTCGTTCTTGTCGACCGCGTCGCCCAAGTCGTTCTTCGCGCCGAGCAGTTCACCCTCGACGACCTGGAGCGAGGCGTCGATCACGTCGTCGGTGAGCCGGCGGCCGTTCGGGAAGCCCGCGTTGTCGCCGTCGAGGACGCCGAGACGCTTGGGTTCGGCGGCAGGCTTGATGGAGGTGTTCAGGCGCAGCTCCTCCGCCGGACGTACGTGCGGCGGCTGGTTGAGGCCCTCGACGCCCTTGAGGAAGACGTCGACCAGGTCATTGCGCGGCTCGTCCGGCGCCGGGATCTTGTAGATCGCCTCGATCAGCTTCGGCAGCTCCGGATTGGTCACGTTCTCGAGGAACTGCGCGTCGTCCCACGGCGCGGACGCGTTGAACTTGTCCTTGTCCTTCAGCGGGTTGACGACCTCGTTGACCAACGGCATACCCAGCCGCGACACCTGCCTGAAGTGCCCCTGCGCGTTCTTGCGCTGCGTCGTCGACCAGATACCGACGATCGGCTGCTCGGCCGACTCGGTGATCATGTGGGTCGGCACCTGAAGGGCGATGGAGTTGACGTTGTAGCCCTTGAGCGTGTCGTTGCCGACCTCGGTCAGGTTCCCGCCGTACAGGAGGTCGAAGACCCGCAGGTCCAGGAAGAAGGGGTCGTCGGCCTGGCCGGCGAACGTCGTCGAGCCGCCCGGCAGCTCGTGCACCGCCTGGTCGCGCAGCTTGGCGTAGTCCGGCATCGAGGCCTTGCCGACGTTCGACGGCGCCACCGGCACGTCGTCCGCGACCTTCGTCTTCGACTCCAGACGCTGGTTCTTCAGCCGCAGCAGCTCGATGTCGTACGTCTGCGTGATGTTCAGGTCCGGGTCGTCCAGGCTCTCGACCGGACCGGTGTTGTAGAGGAACGTCTTGTCGTTCTTGACGTGCGTCTCGAAGGTGAAGCGGTACAGCAGCTCGCCCTGCGCGTCACCGTTGTTGTCGATGTGGATGTCGTACTGCGCGTCCTCGGCGAACGTGAAGAAGTTGGGCCCGCCGGCCGGTTCCTCCATCGGAATCCAGTTGGCCACGATCGTCGTCGTGTCCGGCTTGTCCGGGCTGACGAACGCGTACACGTCCGTGTTGTCGTACTGGGGCTGCCCCGAGATCAGCGGGGCCTCCCGGTGGCTGGAGGCGCTGGCCGCCCCCGGTTGCAGCGCGGCCACGCCGGCGGCTGCGAGCCCGCCTGCGGCCAGCGCACCACATATGAGGGTCGCGATGCTCCTGCGTCCCGCGCCGCTCCTGGAGATAGCTGTCATGCCGTCCGTCCTCCGTGCCAACTTGCCTGACGCCGGGGGATTCGGAACGGGGGCCGGGCCGGATTGGTCGAATCTCAAAACTCTTTTCCTCGCTGCTGGACCCGCGTTTTCGGCCCGCTGATCCGTAACCCCATCCGGAGGTGTGTTCGTTGCGAATGCCTCGTGGGACGGGACGGGCCGGGTGCGGCTTGCGGAGAGGGGGAGACGGCTTGGAGGCGGACGAGCTTCTGGTACTCGTGGCAGGCGGCGACCAGAAGGCATTCGAGGAGCTGTACGGCCTGGTGTCCGGGCCGGTGTTCGGGCTCGTCAGACGGGTCGTACGGGATCCGGCGCAGTCGGAGGAGGTGGCGCAGGAGGTGCTGCTGGAACTCTGGCGGTCCGCCGCGCGGTTCGATCCGGCGCGGGGCAGCGCCATGTCGTGGATCCTCACCCTCGCCCACCGCCGTGCCGTCGACCGGGTGCGCAGCGCCCGCGCGGCCGGCGAGCGCGAGCAGCGGGAGGCGCTGCGCGCCAACCAGCCGGCCTTCGACCAGGTCACCGAGGAGGTCGAGGCCGGTCTCGAACGCGAGTGGGTGCGCCGCTGCCTCGACCGGCTCACGGACCTGCAGCGCCAGTCGGTCACGCTCGCCTACTACGAGGGCTACACGTACCGTGAGGTGGCCGAGCGGCTCTCCCTGCCGCTGGGCACGGTCAAGACGCGGATGCGCGACGGGCTGACCCGGATGCGTGAGTGCCTGGGAGGTGTCGCATGAGCCTCTTCCGCCGCGAGGACCCCCACTCCCTCGCCGCGCCCTACGCCCTCGACGCCCTGGAACCCGCCGAGCGGGTCCGCTTCGAGAGGCACCTCAAGGGCTGCGCCGCCTGCGCCGCCGAGGTACGGGCCCTGTCCGAGGACGCCGTACGGCTCGCCTGGTCGACGGCCGCGCGGCCGCCTGCCGCACTGCGCGACCGAGTGCTGGCCGCCGTACGCACGATTCCGCAGGAGCCCGGCCCTCAGCAGGAACCGGCACGCCCGCGCACGCCCCAGCTGCCGCCCCATGTGTGGGGCACCGCGCCCCCACCGCGCCCCCGTGAGCGGCGGCGGATCCCCCTCTTCGTACCCTTCGCGACCGCCACCGCCGCCGCGGCCCTCGTCGTCGCCTCCCTCTTCGCCGTCCAGGCGGGCCAGACGCAGGACGAGCTGGACGCGCAGCGGGCCCAGGCACGTGAGATCGCCCACGTTCTCGCGGCTCCCGACGCCCGGGCGACGAGCGGTCAGGACAACCGGGGCCGCAGTATCGGAGTGGTCGCCTCCGCATCCGAGGAGAGCGCGGTGGTCACCCTGAGCGGATACGGCGACCTGCCGAGCGATCGAGTGCACCAACTGTGGCTCATGCGCCCCGACGCGCAACCGCGCTCCCTGGGCCTCTTCGACGGCGACACGCCCTTGGTGGCGTCCGACCTGAACAAGTCGGCCACGTCACTCGCTGTGACCGTCGAACCCGACGGTGGATCGCCGCAGCCCACTACCCAGCCGGTTGTCCAACTCGCCCTGGAATCGGTTGGATTCGGAGAGTGACCGAGGAGGAGGCCGCGAGGAGTCGTCAACCGCCTTACGGGGAAGGTGAATCCTGTGACCGCGATACACGAGTGCCCCAAGGGGGCGATAGGGTTACCCTGCCCGGGCCGGGTGGACTCGTACGGGTGGGGAGTGACATGGAACAGATAACAGTGCGCAGCAGGGCGAGGGTCCCTGCGATCACCTGCGGGAGCAGCGCGACCAGTTCGCGCCTCGACCGCCATCTCTCGGTGCTGGCGGGTCCCGCCGTCCCACAGGGAGAGACGGCCGAGGCGACATCGCTGATGCGGGAGCTGACCGCACGTGACACCACGCAGAACCGCAGCGACAGGGGCAAGCGCGTGAGGCGGGTCTCGCTCTTCGCGCCACTGCGCCGGCTGCGCCGTTCGCTGTTCGGCGGACGCTGAGCGACACCGGCGTTCCTCAGGGCAGTCCCCAAGGGCCCGCGCCCGGGCCGGTCGCCACGCCGTTCCGGTGCGGCGCTGCGATCTCGCCGTCCGTCATCCCCACGGCACGCAGCGACGCACCGGCGCGACGTCCCGAGCGCGGGCACGTCTCCCCGCCCCCTCGACCCGCTCACCTCGGCACGCCCCACCCCACGTGCCCGAAGCCGCCTTACTCCACGGCCCTTGACGACCGTTCAACGGTGTCGGTTCACCGCTCACCGTGCGCGTACCGGCGCACGGCCGACGGAACGAACACGGCGAGCAGCACCGCACACCAGGCCAGCGACCCGGCGACCGGATGCGCCACCGGCCAGGCCGCCCCCTCCGGCACCGGCGCGTTCCCGAACAGGTACCGCAGGGCCGTGGTCACCGCGCTGATCGGATTCCACTCGGCGACCGTGCGCAGCCAGCCCGGCAGTCCCTCGGTCGGGATGTAGGCGTTGGACAGCAGCGGCAGCAGGAAGGTCGCACCGCCCAGCTGACCCGCGGCCTCCTCGTTCCGGGTGAGCAGGCCGAGGAAGATCCCCACCCACGTGGTCGCGAACCGGAACAGCAGCAACAGGCCGAAGGCCCCCACCGCGTCGAGCGCGCTGCCCTCGATCCGCCAGCCCACCGCGAGCCCGACCAGCAGGAAGGGCACCGTCCCGGCTGCCGTGACGACCAGGTCCGCGGCCGCCTGCCCGAGCGGTACGGCCGCCCGGCTCACCGGCAGCGTCCGGAAGCGGTCCATCACGCCCCGGTGCGTGTCCTGGGCGGCCTGGAACATCCCGGTCATGATCCCGTTCGCGGCGGTCGCCACCAGCAGCCCCGGCACGAGAAACGACCGGTACTCCTCGCCCGGCATCGCGAGGGCGCTGCCGAAGACGTAGCCGAAGAACAGCAGCATGCTGACCGGCATGGTCTGGGTCAGGATCAGCAGGCCCGGGTTGTTCCGCAGTCGCCGCAGCTGGCGGCCCAGCATCGCGGTGCCGTCGTACGCCAGTGTGGTCATGCCACACGCTCCTTGGGGTCTTCGGTGAGCCGGAGAAACACGTCGTCGAGGGTCGGTGGGCGCAGGCTCGCGTCGAGCAACGGCACGCCGGCGGCGTCCAGTTCGCGCACCAGACGGGGGAGCGTGAGCGTCGAGTCGCGGGTGACCGCGGCGACGGCGTTCCGGTCGCGGTCGAACGTCGGTTCCCCGCCGGTGAGCTGATCGAGGACGCCCGCCGCCTTCGCCATCACGTCCGCGTTCGCGACGACCACCTCGACATGGGCGCCGATGAGTGCCTTGAGCTGGGCCGGAGAGCCTGTGTGCGCGACCCGTCCCTGGTCCACCAGGGCGATGTCGTCGGCGAGTTGGTCGGCCTCCTCCAGGTACTGCGTGGTCAGCAGCACGGTCGTACCGTCCGTGGTGAGCTCGCGCACGGCGGACCAGATCAGGTTCCGGCTGGCCGGGTCGAGTCCGGTGGTCGGCTCGTCCAGGAACAGCACCTCGGGGCGGCGGATCAGGCTCGCCGCCAGGTCCAGTCGGCGCCGCATTCCGCCCGAGTAGG
The DNA here is from genome assembly GCF_040295365.1 of Streptomyces sp. NPDC002838. Lineage (NCBI taxonomy): Bacteria > Bacillati > Actinomycetota > Actinomycetes > Kitasatosporales > Streptomycetaceae > Streptomyces > Streptomyces sp. NPDC002838. The sequence goes on from NZ_JBEOVF010000018.1 coordinate 99,141, forward strand.
TGGACGCCGGCCGGTCGGCGGCCTCGGCCAGGCCGAAGCGGTCGAGGAGCTCGCCGGCGCGTTCGGCGGGCCCCCGCACCCGGTGCAGCCGGGCGAACAGCCGCAGGTTCTCGCGTCCGGTGAGGTCCCCGTCGACCGAGGCGTACTGCCCGGTGACACCGATCCTGCGCCGGACGGCCGCCGCCTCGCGCACGAGATCGTGCCCGGCGATCCGTGCGGAGCCGGCGTCCGGCCGCAGCAGCGTGGTGAGCAGTCGTACGGCCGTGGTCTTGCCCGCCCCGTTCGGTCCGAGGACTCCGCAGACCGTGCCGGTCGCCACCGCGAGGTCCAGCCCGCGCAGGGCGTGAACGGCACCGAAGCGTTTCTCCAGACCTTCACTAAGTACAGCGTACGTAGAAGTCATGCGTTGACCATAGCGCACTACGTACGCTGTACGTAACTAGGATGGTGGCCGAGGTGATGATCGATGGCGGGCCGAGCGGCCGTACCCGAAGTGATCTGGGCCCGTCCCGAGCGGACGGGCCGGGGGCCGAAGCCGGCGTTCAAGCGCGCGGACATCGCGGCGGCGGCCGTGCGGATCGCGGACGCGCAGGGGCTGGACGGCGTCTCCATGCGGCATGTCGCGGCCGAACTGGGCTGCGGAACGATGTCGCTGTACAACTACGTACCGCGCAAGGAGGACCTGTACGAGCTGATGCTCGACGCCGTGGGCGCCGAGCACGAGTTCCGCGAGCCCTCGGGCGACTGGCGGGCCGACATGCTCCGCAACTGCCATGAGACCCGTACCATCATGCGCCGCCACCCGTGGGTGCCGCGCCTCATGGCGGGCGTCTACGGCTTCAGCCCCAACACCCTGCGCTATCTGGAGCACTGCCTGGCCTGCCTCGAACCGCTCGAGATCCCGTACAGCACGAAGATGGAGCTGGTCGCGTTGCTCAACGGCGTCGTGACGACGTACACCGCGAACGAGCTCGCCACTGCCGAGCGCACCCGCTCCATGCCCTGGTCCGAGGAGGAGGAGAACGCGGTCCGTATCGCCTATCTCAGCAGCCAGGTGGCCACCGGCGCCTATCCGCGACTGGCGGCGGCCTTCATGGAGGACGCGGGGCCGATCGACCTGGAGGCGGTGTTCGATCGGGCGCTCCATCGGGTCATGGACGCCTTCGAGCCCAGGCCCTAGGGCCTGTCCGGCGGATCAGGTCGCAGGAAAGCAGCGGCGCCTCATCGACGCAGATGGGCGTGCCAGACCCCGCGTCTGCGGCATGAGCCGCCGGACAGGCCCTAGCCGGCTAGATCAGAGCGAACTGGCCTTCCGGGCCTTCCTCGTGGTGGTCGAAGACAGACGCCGGCCTGCGTGCCGCCTCCGGTACCGGCAGCACGCCCGCCTCGCGTAGCTCCTGCGCCGTGATCGGGGCCGTCACTGTCAACTCCTCCTGTTGCGGCCACAGTTCCGCCAGCAGTGCCAACACTGTGATCAGCTCCAGCAGTTCCGACGTCCACGCCTGCGGCCAGGTCGCCGGGCGGATCGCTTCCAGGGTGCCGGGGGTGGGTTCGGCGGTCCGCGACGTGAACCAGCCCTCCAGCACCCGTGTTCCGCTCACCTCGAAGTCCCAGGACTCCGGCGGCACCGGGGAGATGCGGCCCTCGTCGATGTGGAGGGTCTCCTCGTCGCGGTCGTAGTGCAGGGTCAGAGGGCGGGTGGGCAGGGGGGCGCGGACGTAGGGGCGGCGGCCGCCGGGGAGCTTGGGGCGGTCGCCGTTGCGGCGCATCAGCCAGAGGGTGCGGTGGCCGCGTTCGACGCCGTGGGCCCAGAGTTCGGGGTCCTCGGTGAGGGGGACGGTGAGGTCGGGGCGTGTGGCCGTGACGGCCCAGGCCAGGAGATCCGTCGGGGTGGGGGAGAGACCGAGGCGGGCTGTCAGGTGGTCCAACAGGCCCGGTGCGAGGTTGGGTTCCGAGCCGCCGGGGCGGCGGTAGAGGGGGCGGACGCGGCCGGGGCGGAGGAGGGGGAGCAGGGAGGTCGCCAGCAACACGGGGCCGGGGCTGCCGGGTGTCTCCGTGACGAAGATCTGCTGCTCGTCCGCCACCCGCCACAGTTCGGGCCGGGCCGCGTCGATCAGCCGGTGGTCGGGGATCAGCCACTGCTCGTCGAAGGGCGCGTGCAGGACCCGTACGGGCTCGGGGCAGGGGCCCGTCGCGCGGACCAGCTTCTCCGTGCCGCCGGAGCGGCCCGGCAGTTGCCCCACCGCCGAGCGCAGGGTGCGTGAGCGCGTCGGCTCGAAGAGGGCCTCCCGGTCCGGGCCCTCCGCCTTCATCAGGGCGTCCCAGCGGGCCTTCAGGGATGCCGGGTCGGGGCCCGTCGGCCACCCCCGGCCGAGCCGCGGCGGTGCGACGGACCACGGCATGAGGTCCGCCAGCAGCGGAGCGTCGTCGTGCGTCACGCTGGGCATCGTACGACCTGCCAAGGACAGCCGGGTCAGGTGGCGTCCAGGGTCACCGTGAAGGAGAAACGGTCGCCCCGGTAGTGGATGACGGCCGTGTCCAGCACGCGCCCCTCCGTGTCGTAGGTGACGCCCGTGTAGTGCAGGATCGGGCTGAGCAGCGGCACTTGGAGGAGCCGGGACGTCTCCGGGTCCGCCAGCCGGGCCTCCACAGTGTCCGTGATGCGGCTGATGTCCGCCCCGGCGATGTCTCTGAGCACCTTGGTCATCGGCCGGCGGAGCAGGTCGTCCGGGTCGATGAGGGCGGCCAGTTCGGGGCGGACGTAGTTACGGGCGTGGTTGGTGGGCTCGCCGGTCTTCTCGTCGCCGCGCAGGCGGTGGTACGTCGCCACCTCGTCGAGATCCGGGAAGTACTCGGCGAGTTCGACGGGTACCGGTCCCTTGCCGTGGTCGAGCAGCTGGGTCGCCATGCCGGACTGCTGGGCCACGATCGCGTCCACCGAGCCGAGCAGCCGCACGGGGGCGCCCCTGAGGGCGTCCGGCTCGATGAAGGTGCCGCGCCGGCGGTGGCGCGTGATCAGGCCCTCGTCCTCCAGCTCCTTCAGCGCCTGCCGCATGGTCAGCACGCTGACTTTGTAGTGCCCCGCCAGCTGTTCCTCGGTGGGCAGGCGCAGCGGGTCCTGGGGCGAGCGGCCGAGAATCGAGGCGCGCAGCGACTGCGACACCTGGTACCAGAGCGGCAGCTTGCGGTTCAGGACGATCGAGTCCGGGGCGAAGGAGGTCACGGGCCATCCGTACCGGTAGGGAATCTTCCGTGCAAGGGGCGGAAGTGGCGCTGAAGGCCCTCCCACACGTCGTCGTAGCGCTGTTGCAGGTGCTCCGCCCGGGCCGCGTGCGGTGTGAGCGTCACCGGCCAGCGGGTTTCGAACATGAAGGCAAGGCCGTCGTCGACCTTCTGCGGCTTCAGCTCGGCGGCGCTCGCGCGATCGAACGTCTCCCGGTCCGGGCCGTGCGCCGACATCATGTTGTGCAGCGAGCCGCCACCGGGGACGAAGCCCTCCGCCTTCGCGTCGTAGGCGCCCTCGATCAGGCCCATGTACTCGCTCATCACGTTCCGGTGGAAGTACGGCGGCCGGAAGGTGTCCTCGCCCACCAGCCAGCGCGGCGCGAAGACCACGAAGTCGGCGCCCGCCAGGCCCGGGGTGTCCGAGGGGGACGTCAGCACCGTGAAGATCGACGGGTCGGGGTGGTCGTACGAGATGCTCCCGATCACATTGAAACGGCGCAGGTCGTAGACGTACGGCACATGGTTGCCGTGCCAGGCGACCACGTCGAGCGGTGAGTGGTCGTAGGTCGCCGTCCAGAGGTTGCCGCAGAACTTGTTCACCACCTCCACCGGACCCTCGACGTCCTCGTACGCGGCGACCGGTGCCTGGAAGTCGCGGGCATTGGCGAGGCCGTTGGCGCCGATGGGGCCGAGGTCGGGGAGGCGGAAGGGGGCGCCATAGTTCTCGCACACATAGCCCCGCGCACTCGGGCTCTGCCCGCCGTCGGACGCAGCATCCAGCAGCTCCACACGGAAGCGCACCCCGCGCGGGATCAGCGCCACATGTCCCGGCTCCACCTGCAGCGGTCCGAACTCCGTGCGCAGCAGCAGTCCGCCGCGCTCCGGCACGATCAGCAGCTCGCCGTCGGCGTCGCTGAAGACCCGGTCCATGGAGGAGTTGGCGTGGTAGAGGTGCACGGCCATGCCGGTGCGCTGCGTCGCGTCGCCGTTGCCGCCGAGGGTCCACAGGCCGGCGAGGAAGTCGGTGCCTTCCACCGGTTCCGGCAGGGGGTTCCAGCGCAGCCGGTTCGGGTCCAGCACGGACTCCGTGAAGGGGGCGGTACGGATCCAGCCGTTGTGTGTGTGGGTGAACGCCGGGTGGGCGGCCGACGGGCGGATCCGGTACAGCCACGAGCGGCGGTTGTGCGCCCGGGGCTCGGTGAACGCCGTACCGCTGAGCTGCTCCGCGTACAGACCCAGGGGTGCGCGCTGCGGCGAGTTGCGGCCCTCGGGCAGTGCTCCCGGAACGGCCTCGGAGCTGTGCTCGTTGCCGAAACCGGAGAGGTAGGTCAAGGCCTCGGCGGTCTTCCGCGCGTCCCCGCTCATGATCGCTCCTTTGCGGTCTTATTCCTATGCTCCACCGTAGGATTGCGATTTCGCGGACGCAAGAGGGAGCAAGCGGGTGGCCGGATCCTCCTCCTGACTGGGGGTTCTGGCTGGGGATGACCTCCTCTCGGAGGACGACCGGAGGCGGCCGGAACCAGACTCCAGGGGGATTCGAGGGGTCGCACCGGTGTTCTACGCTCCCGGTCATGTCGTGGACGCGGGGACTGCTTGCCGCGCTCGCGGTCTGTGTCCTGCTGCTGACCGGATCCGCGAGCTGCGGTTCCGGTGATGCGCCGAAGCAGGAAGAGAGCGCCTCGCCCTCGCCGGTGGGGAAGGTCCTCGACGACACGGACCACGAAGGGCGCCACTTCCGTGAGGTGAAGAAGGAGCACGCGCCCGACGTCGGCATCGAGGTGCAGCCCGGCGCCGACGACAGCTGGAACGTCCGGCTGACCGTCCGCAACTTCCGCTTCACGCCCGTCGGCGCGCAGGCGAAGGCGGTGCCCGGACGCGGTGTCGCCCGCCTCTTCGTGGACGACCGCCCCGTCACCGGCCTGCGCACCTCCGAGTACCGCCTCTCGGGCCGCTATGTCCCGCACGGCACGCATCAGGTCACCGTGCGTCTGTACGCCGACGACGGCACGGTGTGGGCCGTGGACGGCGAGCCGGTCGAGAGCACGGCGGACATCACGGCCTCGAAGCCGGGACCGGCCGGGACCGCGAACCCCGCGACGGGTGCATCCGGCACCGGTCCGCGTACCGGGGGGCGAGCTTCCCCGGGCCCCGGTGGAGAGGCATCATGAAGCCCGTGCCCCCAGCGACATCGCTTCGTCGAGCGCCTGTGCAGCGGCGCAGCGCCGAACGGCTCACCAGGATCCTCGACGCCTGCGCCGACCTCCTCGACGAGGTCGGCTACGACGCCCTGAGCACCCGGGCCGTGGCCGTGCGCGCCGGCGTCCCCATCGGCTCGGTCTACCGCTTCTTCGGCAACAAGCGCCAGATGGCGGACGCCCTCGCCCAGCGCAACCTGGAGCGCTACACCGCGCGCGTCACCGAGCGCCTCAAGGAGACCGGCGACGCGGGCTGGCGCGCGGCGGTGGACGCCGTGCTCGACGAGTACCTCGCCATGAAGCGCACCGCGCCCGGCTTCTCGCTCGTCGACTTCGGCAACCAGATCCCGGTCGGTACCCGCCACGCCGAACCCAACCACCGCGTCGCCGACCGCCTCACCGACCTCCTGTCCGGCTACCTCGACCGCGCACCGGACGAGGACCTGCGCCGCGTCTTCCTCGTCGCCGTGGAAACCGCAGACACCCTTGTTCACCTCGCCTTCCGGGTGGCTCCGGAGGGCGAGGTGAAGATCATCGAGGAGACGCGGCAGATGCTGCGGGCGTATCTGGCGCGGGTGCTGGACTGACAGCACGCGACTGCCGGCACGCGACTGCCGGCACGCGAATTTTGGTACGTGACATTCGGTGTCCGTGCCCCGCGACCCCTCGCGTCCGTGCATACCGGTCGGTATGCTCGGCCGGAGTTCGCGCGTCACTTAGCCGCCACCCTCCGGGAGGACCCGTGCCCACCACCGACTCCCGCACCGCCCTGCGCATCTGCCCCCTTTGCGAGGCCACCTGCGGCCTGACCCTCACCATCGAGGGGAGCCGTGTGACCGGCGCCCGCGGTGACCGGGACGATGTGTTCAGCCGTGGGTTCATCTGCCCCAAGGGCGCCTCCTTCGGGGCCGTCGACGGTGACCCCGACCGGCTGCGCACCCCACTCGTGCGCAAGGACGGGGAGTTGCGCGAGGCCACCTGGGAGGAGGCCTTCGACGCGGTCGCCGCCGGGATCCGGCCCGTCGTCGAGCGGTACGGCCCGCACTCCGTCGGCGTCGTCCTCGGCAACCCCAACGTGCACACCATGGCCGGCGCCCTCTACCCGCCCGTGCTCCTCGCCGGACTCGGCACCCGCAGCATCTTCACCGCCTCCACGGTCGACCAGATGCCCAAGCACGTCTCCAGCGGGCTGCTCTACGGCGACGCCAACGCCATCCCCGTACCGGATCTCGACCGCACGGACCACCTGCTGCTCATCGGTGCCAACCCCGTGGAATCCAACGGAAGTCTGTGCACCGCCCCCGACTTCCCCGGCAAGCTCAAGGCGCTCAAGGCCCGCGGCGGCACCCTCACCGTCATCGACCCGCGCCGCACCCGCACCGCCAAGCTCGCCGACCGGCACATCGCGATCCGCCCCGGCACGGACGCCCTGCTGCTCGCGGCGATGGCTCACGTCCTCTTCGAGGAAGGCCTCGTGGATCTCGGCGAGTTGGCCCCGCATGTCCAAGGTCTCCACGAACTCAGGGCATCCGTACGGGACTTCACTCCGGAAGCCGTCGCGCCGGCCTGTGACGTGGACGCCTCCGTCACCCGCACCCTTGCCCGCGAACTCGCCACCGCCCCCACCGCCGCCGTATACGGCCGCATCGGCAGCTGTACGGTTCCCCACGGCACCCTCGCCAGCTGGCTCGTCGACGTGCTCAACATCCTCACCGGCAACCTCGACCGCCCCGGCGGCGCACTCTTCCCGCAGGCCGCCACCGACAAGACACCCCGCCCCGCAGGTCCCGGCCGCGGGTTCGCGCTCGGGCGCTGGCGCTCGCGGGTCGGTCGACACCCCGAAGCGAAGGGCGAGTTGCCGCTCTCCGCACTCGCCGAGGAGATCGACACCGCGACGGAGGAGGGCGAGCCGGTCCGGGCGCTCGTCGTCGTCGCCGCCAACCCCGTCCTGTCGGCCCCCGACGGCGACCGGCTCGACAAGGCCCTCGACTCGCTCGACTTCATGGTCAGCGTGGACCCGTACCTGAACGAGACCTCGCGCCACGCCCATGTCGTCCTGCCCCCGCCGCCGCCCGCGCAGAGCCCGCACCACGACTTCGCCTTCAACACCCTCGCCGTCCACAACCAGGTCCGCTACACCCGCCCCGCCGTCCCCCTGGAACCCGGCCGCATGGCCGAGACCGAGATCCTCGCCCGGCTGATCCTGGCCGCCACCGGCATGCACGGCGCCGACCCGTCCGCCGTCGACGCGATGGTGATCGACCAGACCCTCGGCAAGGCGGTCAAGGAACCGCATTCCCCGGTGCACGGCCGCGACCCGCGCGAACTCGCCGCACAACTCACCGGCGACAACGGCCCCGAGCGGCGGCTGGACATGATGCTGCGCCTCGGCCCCTACGGCGACGGCTTCGGCGTACGACCGGACGGGCTGAGCCTGGAGAAACTGCTGGTCCACCCGCACGGCATCGACCTCGGACCACTGCGGCCGCGCCTGCCGCAGCCGCTGAAGACCAGGAGCGGCAAGGTGGAGCTGCTGCCGCAGCCGATCGCCGACGACCTGCCCCGCCTCCGGCAGGCCCTGCGCGAGCGCCCCGCCGGGCTGGTCCTCGTCGGCCGCCGCCATCTGCGCTCCAACAACAGCTGGATGCACAACGTGCCCGCCCTCACCGGCGGCACCAACCGCTGCACCCTCCACATCCACCCCGAGGACGCCGAACGGCTGGGCGTGCGGGACGGGGAACCCGTCCGCGTGAAGGGCGCCGGGGGAGAGGTGACCGCCCCGGCCGAGGTCACCGACGGCGTGCGCCGGGGCGTGGTGAGCCTGCCGCACGGCTGGGGCCACGACCGGCCCGGCACCCGCCTCAACCACGCCTCCGCCGACCCCGGCGTCAACGTCAACCAGCTCCTCGACGGCACGCTGCTCGACCCGCTGTCGGGCAACGCGGTCCTCAACGGCATGCCCGTCGAACTGGCCGCCGTACCCGCCGCCGAAGCCGCCCCCATGGCCGAAAAGCTCAGCCCTCTGACCTGAGCAAAGCGCTGACCTGGAGTTTTGCGCTTATTGCTCGCACGTCAACGTCTTGTTAACGCCGCTTGACGGGACCTAACGTCATCGCACCGCCGGCCCTGGTGGGAGTTCAAGGGCGAACGTTAGGTATCCATTCATGCTGACCATCCTCGGCTTCACCATGATCGCGACCTTCCTGGTCCTGATCATGATGAAGAAGATGTCGCCGATCGCGGCGCTCGTACTGATCCCCGCACTGTTCTGTGTGTTCGTCGGTAAGGGCGCCCAACTCGGTGACTACGTCATCGACGGCGTCACCAGCCTCGCCCCCACCGCGGCGATGCTCATGTTCGCGATCGTCTACTTCGGTGTGATGATCGACGTCGGCCTCTTCGACCCGATCGTGCGCGGGATCCTGAAGTTCTGCAAGGCCGACCCGATGCGGATCGTCGTGGGCACCGCCGTGCTCGCCGCGATCGTCTCGCTGGACGGCGACGGCTCGACCACCTTCATGATCACCGTCTCGGCCATGTACCCGCTGTACAAGCGCCTGAAGATGAGCCTGGTCGTGCTGACCGGTGTCGCCGCCATGGCCAACGGCGTGATGAACACCCTGCCCTGGGGTGGCCCCACGGCCCGCGCCGCCACCGCCCTCAAGCTGGACGCCAGCGACATCTTCGTCCCGATGATCCCGGCCCTCGCCGTCGGCCTCCTCGGTGTCTTCGTCCTGTCGTACGCACTCGGTCTGCGCGAGCGCAAGCGGCTGGGTGCGCTGACGCTGGACGAGGTGCTGGAGCCCCAGGAAGCCGAGACGGTTCTCGTGGGCGCGGGTGGCTCGGGCGGCGAGAAGACCCCCGTGCGCACCGGCAGTGCCGGTTCCGGCTCCGGTACCGACGCCGACGCCGAGGAGGGCGAGGACGACGGCTTCAAGGCCCTCGACCCCAACCGGGCCACGCTGCGCCCCAAGCTCTACTGGTTCAACGCGCTGCTCACGGTCGTCCTGCTCACCGCCATGATCATGGAGTGGCTGCCGATCCCGGTGCTGTTCCTGCTCGGCGCCGCGCTGGTGCTCACCGTGAACTTCCCGCACATCCCCGACCAGAAGGCCCGGATCGCCGCCCACGCCGAGAACGTCCTCAACGTCTCCGGCATGGTCTTCGCCGCCGCCGTCTTCACCGGCGTCCTCCAGGGCACCGGCATGGTCGAGCACATGGCCAAGTGGATGGTGGACGTCATCCCCGAGGGCATGGGCCCGCACATGGCCCTCGTCACCGGCGTGCTGAGCCTGCCGCTGACGTACTTCATGTCGAACGACGGCTTCTACTTCGGTGTCCTGCCGGTCCTCGCCGAGGCGGGCGCGGCACACGGCGTGTCCCCGCTGGAGATCGCCCGCGCCTCGCTGGTCGGCCAGCCGCTGCACATGTCGAGCCCGCTCGTCCCGGCCGTGTACGTCCTGGTCGGCATGGCCAAGGTCGAGTTCGGCGACCACACGCGGTTCGTGGTCAAGTGGGCGGCCCTCACATGCCTCATCATCCTCGGGGCAGGAATGCTCTTCGGGATCATCTGAACAGTCGCCCGAAGAACAGTCGTCCGCACGCTCGGCACACTCGATGGAGGGGTTCGAACATGGGGCCCGGTGGGAACCGCGGCTGGCTGCTCCGCCTCGTCATCGCCTTCAGCTTCGCGCAGGGGGCGGTGTCGATGGCCCGGCCCGCCGTCTCCTACCGGGCCCTCGCGCTGGGCGCGGACGAGCGGGCGATCGGTGTGATCGCGGGTGTGTACGCGCTGCTCCCGCTGTTCGCCGCCGTACCACTGGGTCGCCGTACCGACCACGGCCGCTGCGCGCCCCTGCTGCCCGTCGGCGTGGTCCTGATATCCGGCGGCTGCGCCCTGAGCGGTATCGCGAACTCCCTCTGGGCGATGGCGATCTGGAGCGGTGTGATGGGCCTCGGCCATCTCTGCTTCGTGATCGGCGCCCAGTCGCTCGTCGCCCGCCAGTCAGCCTCGCACGAACAGGACCGCAACTTCGGCCACTTCACCATCGGCGCCTCCCTCGGCCAACTGGTCGGCCCGATCGCGGCGGGCGCGCTGATCGGCGGCCCGGACATGGCCGGCACCAGCGCGCTCGCCCTCGTCGTGGCGGGTGCGGGGGCGGCGGTCGCGTTCACGTCGTTGTGGCGCATAGAGCACCGCGATACGGCGGCCAAGTCCCGTGCGGAACAAGACGAACGCGTCCCCGTCCAGCGCATCCTGCGCGCCCGGGGTGTGCCCGCGGGCATCTTCATCAGCCTGTCCGTGCTGTCCGCGACCGACATTCTCACCGCCTACCTCCCGGTGGTCGGCGAGCACCGGGGCATCGCGCCGTCCGTGATCGGCGTCCTGCTGAGCCTGCGCGCGGCGGCCACGATCGCCTGCCGCCTGGTGCTCACGCCCCTGCTGCGGCTGCTCGGCCGAACCCTTCTCCTCACCGTGACCTGTCTGCTGGCGGCCGTGCTGTGCGCGGGCATCGCGCTGCCGGTTCCGGTGTGGGCGCTGGCCCTGATCCTCGCCGTCCTCGGCTTCTGCCTCGGTGTCGGGCAGCCGCTGTCCATGACGACGGTCGTCCAGGCGGCCCCCGACGGCGCCCGTTCCACGGCCCTCGCGCTGCGCCTGACCGGCAACCGCCTCGGCCAGGTCGCCGCGCCCGCCGCGGCGGGCCTGGTCGCGGGGGTCGCGGGTGTGGCCGCGCCGTTCGTGATGCTGGGCGCGCTGCTGCTGGTGTCCTCGGGGATCGCGCTGCGGTCACCGGGGCGGCCCGGGGCGGGGGATGGTGGGGCGGGGGGTGGCGAGGCGGAGGACGGTGAGGCATCGGGCCGGGGGCGTCGCTTCCGGCCGTCGTTGAGCCGGAAGAGCGATATCTGACGGGGCGTAGGGCGCTGCTCCCACCATATTCGGACCAAATGTGACATTGAGTCAGATGACAGTGAGATTCGTATGAAAAGCATCTGATTCGGAGGGTCCCGTATGCCGACCTCGTCCCGTCCGCGCAGAGCCGCCGCACTGACGGCGCTCACCGTCGGCGGAGCCCTGCTCCTCAGCGCGCCGAACGCCGTCGCCCAACCCGGGCACAACGGAGACGTCAACATCCACATGGCGGGCACCGCCGTCGCCGCCCGGCTCAACCAGCCCAAGATCTGCAAGTTCTACCTCGATGCCTTCAACTTCGACATCGCTGAGGGCATCAACTGGACCATCGAGCCGCAGACCGCGCAGGCCCCCACCAACGCCACGCTCTCCGGCGTCGTCACGCTCGCCAACGGAGCGGGCGTCTCAGGCAACCTGATGCTGCCCGCCGGCCGATACCGGCTGAACTGGAGGGTCTTCGGCGTGCCGGGCCCGGGCAGGAACAAGGACTTCAACGTGGACTGCGCGAACCGGGTGGCAGGGGCTCTCGGCCCCAACGGCAGTGTGCCCGCCGGTGGCGGCGGCCTCGCCCGGGCCGACGCCTTCACGCCGGTGGCCGGCGCGGCCGCGGTGGGGGTGGCCGCGGTCGGCGGGGCGGTGTGGTTCCGGCGGCGTCGCGCCGATGGCGCGGCGTAGACGCCGCAGGCCCTGGTACCGGACGCGCGCCTACCGCCTGGCGAGAACCGCCGTACTGACCGCCTCCCTGGTGGCGGGCGGCATGTGGTGGTCCCAGGACGAGGAGCCCGGCGGAGTGACCACGACCGCTCCGCCGGGCCCCTCCGGGGCGTCGGACACCCGCGTCGACGCACGAGGGGCAGCACCGGAACGACCCGTGAACGGCACCGGGGTGCAAGGGGCGCCGCCCGAAGGGGCCGGGGTCGGTGAGGGCGGGGCGAAGCCTCCCGGAACCCGCGGCGGCGCGGGGGACGTCCGGCCCGGCGCGGAGGCGGGGGGCGGGCGGTCTGGGGCCGGCGCGGGTGCGAGTGGTGCCCGGCGTGATCCGGCTGGGGCCCGAGCGGGCGGTGGGGCGGCGCAGGCGCGGCCTGGATCCGGTGCTGTGGCGGGCGGCGCGCGGCCTGGTGCCGGTGCGAGTGGTGCCCGGCGTGATCCGGCAGGAACTCAAGCGGGCGG
>NZ_JBEOVF010000018.1:111741-179729 GCF_040295365.1 Streptomyces sp. NPDC002838
TGGGGCGGTCCCGGCGCGTCCTGGATCCGGCGCTGTCGCGGATGGTGTCCGGCCTGGCCCGGGAGACGCACGGCCTGGTGCCGGTGCGGGTGGTGCCCGGCGTGATCCGGCAGGAACTCAAGCGGGCGGTGGGGCGGTCCCGGCGCGTCCTGGATCCGGCGCTGTCGCGGATGGTGTCCGGCCTGGCCCGGGAGACGCACGGCCTGGTGCCGGTGCGGGTGGTGTCCGGCGTGATCCGGCTGGGGCCCGAGCGGGCGGTGGGGCGGCGCAGGCGCGGCCTGGATCCGGCGCTGTCGCGGGCGGTGCGCGGCCTGGCCAGAGTGGCGCGCGGCCTGGAACCGGTGCCGGCCCCGGCGGCGCGCGCCCTGGAACCGGTGCCGACGCGGGCGCCGCTCGACCCGGTTCCCGCCCCGCCGCCGGCGGTGTCCGGCAGGCCCCGCCGAAGGCCGGCGCAGCCGGGGGCAGGGCAAACCCGCCCTGGCGGCCTCGAGCCGGTGCCGACGCCGACGGCGCCCGACCCGGCCCTCGCGCCGACGCGGGCGGCCGTGGGGCGGCGCAGGTGCGGCCCGGAACCGGCGCCGCTCGACCCGGCCCGCGCCCCGGCCGTCCCCGGCACACCCCGCCGAAGGCCGGAGCAGCCGAGGCCAGGGGAAACCCGCAGTCGCCCAGCCCCCGCACCAACGTCCGCCCGCCACGACCCCACCGACCCGCGCCGCCCCCCAAGGCCACCCGTCGCCCCCCGGCCCCGCCCCCGGTCCGCCTCCTGCCCCGCTCCCGCGCCACCCGGCTCGTCATCCCCTACCTGGACGTCGACGCCCCGGTCATGGGCCTGCGGCTGGACCGTGAGCGGCGGCTCCCCGCGCCTCCGGACAGCAAGTCGAACCTGGTGGGCTGGTACGCGCAGGGGCCGTCGCCCGGTGAGCAGGGGACCGCCGTCGCCGTAGGACACCTGGACACGGACACCGGCCCGGCCGTCTTCGCGGGCCTCACCGAGCTGAAACCGGGTCGGTCGGTCGAGGTGCGGCGCGCCGACGGGCGGACCGCCGTCTACACCGTCGACGCCATCAAGAAGTACGAGAAGGCGAACTTCCCCGACCGGGAGGTGTACGGCCCCCGCGGCCGCCCCGAGCTGCGCCTGATCACCTGCGGCGGCACCTACAACCGCAGAACCGGCTACTCGGGCAACCTCGTCGTCTTCGCGCACCTCACCAAGGTCCGCGAACCGGCCCGCCCCGCCCGCTGAATACGACCGTCCGCTTTCTCGCCAGTTGGACCGGAGTACCCGATCCCGCCCCGTCTCTTCCCCCCGCCGCGCACAGTCCGTTAATTTCCGTGACCCACAGGTCTCGTACGACTCGCACGGGACATCCGACCGCGGAGCACCAGCGCCCAAGTGAGCCCCCGGGGGCACCGTCATGACACGCGCCATCTCCCTGCACGACATCAGCAAGATCTACAGCAAGGGTGTCCGCGTGGTGGACCGGCTCTCGCTGGACATCACGCCCGGCGAGTTCCTCGTCCTGCTCGGGCCCTCCGGCTGCGGCAAGTCCACCGTCCTCAGAATGATCGCCGGCCTGGAGGAGATCACCGAGGGGCAGCTGCTGCTCGACGGCGAGTACGCCAACGACCTGCTGCCGTCCGACCGTGACATGGCGATGGTCTTCCAGAACTTCGCCCTCTACCCGAACATGACGAGCCGCGGCAACATCGGCTTCCCGCTGCGCATCGAGGCCCCCGGCGAGGACCCGGGCCCACGCGTGGACGCCACCGCCCGCATGCTGGGCATCGAGGACCTCCTCGACCGCCGTCCCGCCCAGCTCTCCGGCGGCGAACGCCAGCGCGTCGCCATGGGCCGGGCCATCGCCCGGCACCCCTCCGCCTTCCTGATGGACGAACCGCTGTCCAACCTCGACGCCAAGCTCCGCAACCACTTGCGCGCCGAAATAGCCAACCTCACCCGGGAGCTGGGCGTCACCACGGTGTACGTCACCCACGACCAGGCCGAGGCCATGTCCCTCGGCGGCCGGGTCGCCGTCCTGCGCGGCGGTGTCCTCCAGCAAGTGGACACCCCGCGCTCGGTCTACGCGCTGCCCCGCAACATCTTCGTCGCCGCCTTCATCGGCACCCCGCGCATCAACCTCCTGCGCGGCCTGGTCCGCGCCCCGCTCGACGGCGCGATGACCATCAGCCTCGGCAAGCAGTACCTGCGCCTGCCCGAGCCTCTCTCCCTCGACCACCAGCTGCTCCGCGTCCAGCAGGGCCGCGAGGTCATCGTGGGCCTGCGCTCGGAGGCCGTACGCATCGCCAAACCGGCCGCCGCCCGCCCCGGCGAGGTGCCGATCAGCGGTCTGGTGGAGCACGTGGAGTTCCAGGGCCACGAGGTCCTCGCCCACTTCAACACCGGCTCCAGCCCCGCCGTCGTGCCGGAACTGGAGGCCCCGCGCCCGGGCGCCCGCGCCGCCAGGCGCCGCCGCCGCGAGGGCACGGTCCTGGACCGCTTCCGGGGCCGGGCGGGAGCCCTGCGCGCCGGCCCGGTGGTGGTGCTGGACGATCCGGCGGACGCCGACCCCGAACCCGCGCCGGCCGACAGCCGCCTCCCCGGCGACCTCGTCGTCCGCACCACCCCCGACATCGACCTGCGCCGGGGCCTGCAGGTCCCTCTGCTCGTCGACATCGCCCACCTGTTCGTCTTCGACCAGCAGGGCGAACGGATCTGCCCTTCCCCCGCTGTGCTTCCCGACCTGGAGGGGTGAGGCCTGCCCCGCCACCGCCCCCGCCGAGTCGACTTCTGATCTCATGGTCCGGGATGTCTGGTGCCCGAAAACTAACATCGCTAGTTTAGGTGTCGGACGACGAACGGCCCCGCCCGGGAGGAAGCACGATGAAGGCATACGACGGCATCTACCTCGACGGCGCGTGGCGCCCCGCCACCGGCCAGGACACCATCGACGTCGTGAACCCGGTCGACGAGCAGGTCATCGGCCGGGTCCCGGCCGGCACCGCCGAGGACGTCGACGCCGCCGTACGGGCCGCCCGCGCCGCTCTCCCGGCCTGGGCCGCGACCGCCCCCGCCGAGCGGGCCGCGCGCCTGACCGCCCTCCGGGACGCCCTCGCCGCCCGCCAGGACGAGATCGCCGAGACGGTCACCGCCGAACTCGGCTCCCCGCCGAAGCTCTCCCAGGCCGTCCACGCGGCCCTGCCGATCACCGTCGCCGGGTCCTACGCCGAGCTCGCGGCGACGTACGCCTTCGAGGAGAAGGTCGGCAACTCGACCGTCCACCACGAGCCCATCGGCGTGGTGGGCGCGATCACCCCCTGGAACTACCCCCTCCACCAGATCGTCGCCAAGGTCGCCCCGGCGCTGGCGGCGGGCTGCACGGTGGTGCTGAAGCCCGCCGAGGACACACCGCTGGTCGCTCAGCTCTTCGCCGAGGCGGTCCACGAGGCCGGGATCCCGGCGGGCGTCTTCAACCTGGTCACCGGGCTCGGCCCGGTCGCGGGCCAGGCCCTCGCCGAGCACCCGGAGGTCGACCTGGTCTCCTTCACCGGCTCGACGGCCGTCGGCCGGCGGATCGGCGCGGCGGCGGGCGCGGCCGTGAAGAAGACCGCCCTGGAACTGGGCGGCAAGTCCGCCAACGTCATCCTGCCGAGCGCCGACCTGGCCAGGGCGGTCAACGTCGGCGTCGCCAACGTCATGTCCAACTCCGGCCAGACATGCAGCGCCTGGACGCGGATGCTGGTGCACCGGGAGCGGTACGAGGAGGCGGTCGGCATCGCCGCGACGGCGGCGGCCAAGTACGGCGACCGCATCGGCCCGGTGGTCAGCGCCAAGCAGCAGGAACGGGTGCGGAGTTACATCGAGAAGGGCGTGGCGGAAGGGGCACGGCTGGTCGCGGGCGGCCCCGAATCCCCGTGTGAGCGGGGCTACTTCGTCAGCCCGACGGTCTTCGCCGACGTGACCCCCGACATGACCATCGCGCAGGAGGAGATCTTCGGCCCGGTTCTGACGATCCTGAGCTACGAGGACGAGGAGGACGCCCTGCGCATCGCCAACGGCACGGTCTACGGCCTCGCGGGCGCCGTCTGGGCCGGCGACGAGCAGGAGGCGGTGGCCTTCGCCCGCCGCATGGACACCGGGCAGGTCGACATCAACGGCGGCCGCTTCAACCCCCTTGCTCCCTTCGGCGGTTACAAGCAGTCGGGCGTCGGCCGTGAACTCGGCACGCACGGCCTCGCCGAGTACCTCCAGACCAAGTCCCTGCAGTTCTGAGGAGCCCCGACGTGGTGCGTGCCGCCGTTCTTCCCGCCGTCGGAGCTCCTTTGGAGATCGCCGAGATCAGCCTCCCCGACCCCGGACCCCGCCAGGTCCGGGTCCGGCTCGCCGCCGCCGGGGTCTGCCACTCCGACCTGTCCCTGTCCGACGGCACCATGCGCGTCCCCGTCCCGGCCGTCCTCGGCCACGAGGGCGCGGGCACGGTCGTCGCCGTCGGAGAAGAGGTCACCCACGTCCGCCCCGGAGACGGCGTGGTCCTCAACTGGGCCCCGTCCTGCGGTGGTTGCCACGCCTGCTCGCTCGGCGAGGTCTGGCTGTGCGCCAACGCGCTGAACGGCGCCGCCGACGTCCACGCACACCGCCTGCCGGACGGCACCGGCCTCCATCCCGGCCTGAACGTCGCCGCGTTCGCCGAGGAGACGGTCGTCTCGGCGGGCTGCGTCCTTCCGGTCCCCGACGGCGTCCCGCTGACCGACGCGGCCCTCCTCGGCTGCGCCGTCCTCACCGGATACGGCGCCGTCCACCACTCGGCGCGGGTCCGCCCCGGCGAGACGGTCGCGGTGTACGGCGTCGGGGGAGTGGGCCTCGCCGCCCTGCAGGCGGCCCGCATCGCGGGGGCGTCCAGGATCGTCGCGGTCGATGTCTCCCCGGAGAAGGAGGAACTGGCGCGTGCCGCCGGCGCCACCGACTACGTGGTGGCCTCCGACGACACCGCCCGCGAGATCCGCGCCCTCACCGGCAAGCAGGGCGTCGACGTGGCCGTCGAGTGCGTGGGCCGCGCGGCCACGATCCGCACGGCCTGGGACTCCACCCGCCGCGGCGGCCGCACGACGGTCGTCGGCATCGGCGGCAAGGACCAGCAGGTCACCTTCAACGCCCTGGAGATCTTCCACTGGGGCAGAACCCTCTCGGGCTGCGTCTACGGCAACTCCGACCCGGCACGGGACCTCCCGGTACTGGCCGAGCACGTCCGGGAGGGCCGCCTGGACCTGGGCGCGCTGGTGACGGAACGGATCGCTCTGGAGGGCATCCCGGCGGCCTTCGAGAACATGCTGGCGGGGAAGGGCGGCAGGGCGCTGGTGGTCTTCTAGCCACCTCGGGTGTCGGGGCGGCCCGTCAGATGCTTCGTACAACCTCCCCGCACACCCGTTGACCCCATACCGTCCGGTCAGTATGTTCCCGGCAACGTCCCCACCGCACCCACCGGAGTGTGCACGCATGGACACAGCCCCACCCGCTCCCCCCGTCCCCACCACGGCCCTCCCCAAGGCCAACCGTCGCCGCGTAGCCACCGCGGCAGCCCTCGCCTCGGCCGTCGAGTGGTACGACTACTTCGTCTTCGGCATAGCCGCCGCCCTCGTCCTGGGCGACCTGTACTTCCCGGCGGGCAGCCCCACCGCCGGTGTCCTGGCCTCCTTCGCCACCTTCGCCGTCGGCTTCCTCGCCCGCCCGCTCGGCGGCATCGTCGCGGGGCACCTCGGCGACAAGCGCGGCCGCAAGCCGATGCTGGTCCTCGCGCTCACGCTCATGGGCGTGGCCACCACCGGCATCGGACTGCTCCCGACGTACGAGACGATCGGCGTCGCCGCCCCGGTCCTCCTGGTCGTCCTCCGCGTCGTACAAGGCATCGCGGTCGGCGCGCAGTGGGGCGGCGCGATGCTGCTGGCCACCGAGTACGCCCCCGAGGGCAAGCGCGGTGTCTACGGCAGCGTCGTCCAACTCGGCGTCCCCATCGGCGTGGTGACGGCCAACTCGGTCTTCCTGCTGGCCGGAGCCTTCACCACGGACACCGCCTTCGCGGCCTGGGGCTGGCGCGTGCCCTTCCTCATCGGCCTGTTCGTCCTCGTCCTCGCCTGGTACATCCACACCCGGGTCGAGGAAACCCCTGAATTCCGCGAAGCCGAAAAGGCGTTGACCGAGAAGGAGAAGGCCGAGCAGAGCTCCCCGCTGCGCACGATCCTCCGCGGCCACCTCGGCACGGTGCTCCTCGCCGGCGGCTCCTTCGCCGTGAACACCGCGACCTTCTACATCCTGATCACCGGCGTCCTCGACTACACCACCCGCGAACTCGACATGAAGCGCAGTGCGGTGCTCACCGTCTCGCTCTGCGTCAGCCTCACCCAGCTCGTGCTGATCCCGGCCGCCGCCGCGCTCTCCGACCGCGTCGGCCGCATCCGGATCTACGCGATCGGCGCGGCCGGCATCGCCCTGTGGGCCGTACCGCTGTTCCTGCTGATCGACACCGGCTCGCTGCTGTGGCTGGCGGTCGGCACGTTCGTCGCCAGCTGTTTCCTCAGCATCATGTACGGCCCCCAGGCGGCCCTGTTCGCCGAGCTGTTCACGCCCGAGATGCGTTATACGGGCGCCTCCCTCGGCTACCAGATCGCGGCCGTCCTCGGCGGCGGGCTCGCGCCCTTCCTGATGGTGCTGCTGCTGGAGGCGACGGGCACGTCGATGGCGGTGTCCGGCTACATCATCGGGCTCGCGGCGATCGCCCTGCTGTCCATCAAGGTCCTTGCCGGCAGGGCACGTTCACACTGAATCGGAGGCCTTCTCGGGCCGCGGCTCCGGAACCGTCTCCGGAGCCGCGGCCTGCGGCGCCCGCGATCGCGACACCGCGACCCCCGCCAGACACAGCGCCCCGCCCGCCAGCGTGAGCAGCCCCGGCACCTCACCCAGCGCCAGCCACGACATCAGGACGACCAGCGCGGGGACGGCGTACGTGGTCGCGCCCATCCGGCTGGCGGTCGTACGGGCCAGGGCGTACGCCCACGTCGTGAAGGCCAGCGCGGTCGGGAACACGCCGAGATAGACCATGTTGAGGGTCGCCGAGGCCGGCGCGTCGGCCGCCTCGGACACCAGCTGCCCGGCAAACGGCAGACAGATCACGGCCCCGACGAGACACCCGAACGTCGTCACCTGCAGCACGCTCGCCCGGCCGAGGGCCGGCTTCTGCGCCACGACACCGCCCGCGTAGCCGACCGCGGCCAGCAGACACAGCACGACCCCGAGCACCGACGACCCGCCGTCGCCCGACATCGACAGCCCGACCGCCACCGCGCCCGCGAACGACACCGCCATCCCGGCCAGCAGCCGCGGCGGCATCGCGTCCCCGAGCAGCCGCGCGCCCAGCAGGGCGATCAGGATCGGCCCGATGTTCACGACCAGGGCCGCCGTCCCGGCGTCCACCTGCTGCTCGCCCCAGTTGAGGGCCACCATGTAGAAGCCGAACCACAGGACCCCGGATATCACGATCCCGCGCCAGGCCGACCGCGGCGGCCACCCCTCCCGCCGTACGAGACAGATCGCCCCCAGCGTCAGGGCCCCGGCCAGCAGCCGCCCGAGCGCCAACGCACCCGGTGAGTACGCGGCACCCGCACTGCGGATCGAGACGAAGGCGGAGGCCCACAGCACCACGGTGACCGTGGCCGCACCGGCGGCGAGCAACTCGGTACGACGGGCGGGGCCGGACAGGGAGGCGTTCATCATGCTCCTGAGGCTAGGGAGGAAGGTGCAGGGAGGCTCGCGGATTTCGGCCGGGGTGGTGGAGGGAGCCCGGGGCCGCTAGTGCAGCGCCCCCGCCTCGATGCCCAGCAGCTCGGAGAGCGTCCGCTCACCCGTCGCCGTCACCTTCACCGCCCGCTCGGAGCCGATGCGCACGCACCAGCCCGCGTCCAGGGCGTGCCGGCACAGGGCCGCGCCCGCGACGCCCGCGAGATGGGGACGGCGTTCGGTCCAGTCGAGGCAGGCCCGGGCCAGTGGGCGCCGGCTCGTCCGGTCGAGGCGGATGCCGACCGCGTCGAACCAGCCGATGCCCGCGTCCGTCAGCGCGAACCCCTTGTCCGGGACCAGCAGTTCGCGTGCGGTCAACGCGTCGGTGACCGTGATGCCGAGCCGCCCGGCGAGATGGTCGTAGCAGGTGCGCCCCCGGGCCATGGCCGACCCGGCGTTGGACTCCCGCAGGTTCCGCGGCCGTACGACAGCGTCCGGCGCCACCTGCGCGGCCAGGTCCTCCACCAACTGGGCGACCCGCGCGTCGGCCAGCCGTACGTACCGGTGCCGCCCCTGCCGTTCCTCGGCGATCAGCCCGCCCGCGACGAGCTTGCCCAGGTGCTCGCTCAGGGTCGACGCGGCGACACCGGCGTGCCGCGCCAGCTCACCGGCGGTCCATGCCCGCCCGTCGAGCAGCGCGAGCAGGCACGCAGCCCGGGTCTCGTCGGCGACGAGTCCGGCGAGGCGGGCGAGCCGTGACGCCCGGGGGTCCCTGGTGGTCATGCGTCCCAGCATGGGCCACGGACACTTCGGTACCAGCCGAACTGTTCTAGACGGCCCGCCCGACCTGCTCGTACTGCCGCGCCAGTCCGTCCAGCAGCGCCGTCAGTCCCGTTTCGAAGGCGCGTTCGTCGATCTTCTCCTGCTGCTCGGCCAGGAGGTGGGCCTGCCCGAGGTGCGGGTAGTCGGCCGGGTCGTACGCGCTCGCGTCGTCCACGAAACCCCCGGCGAAGGAGCCGAGCGCGGAGCCCATGATGAAGTACCGCATCAGCGCGCCGATGGACGTGGCCTGTGCCGGTGGCCAGCCGGCGTCGACCATCGCGCCGTAGACCGCGTCCGCGAGTCGCAGCGCGGCCGGTCGGCGGCCGGGGCCGCGGGCCAGGACCGGGACGATGTTCGGGTGGTCGCGCAGGGCGGCCCGGTAGGAGACCGCCCAGTCGTGCAGCGCGGTCCGCCAGTCCCGGCCGTCCTCGAACATCGCCAGGTCGACCTGCGCGCTCACCGATTCGGCGACGGCCTCCAGGATCTCGTCCTTGGTGCGGAAGTGGTTGTAGAGCGA
Source organism: Streptomyces sp. NPDC002838 (assembly GCF_040295365.1). Lineage (NCBI taxonomy): Bacteria > Bacillati > Actinomycetota > Actinomycetes > Kitasatosporales > Streptomycetaceae > Streptomyces > Streptomyces sp. NPDC002838. Next base: position 120,846 of record NZ_JBEOVF010000018.1, read on the forward strand.
GGGCCCGCTGACCCCCAGCTCGGCGGCGAGCCGACGCGTGGAGACGGCCGCCAGGCCCTCCGCGTCCACGAGCGCGCGTGCCGTCTCGACGATCCGGTCGGTGCTGAGCAGAGGCTTGCGCGGTCGGGCCATGGCGCACATAGTAGGGCTGCGGTTGAAAACTAGCAGTGCTAATTTAAATGTACCGCCTTCAAGTGGAGTGGCTTGTGGTGAACCTGGAGCTCAGCGAGGAGCAGACCGCCGTACGGCAGCTCGCCCACGACTTCGTCGAGCGCGAGATCGCCCCCAACGCCGCCGCCTGGGACCGCGCCGAGGAGGTCGACCGTTCGATCGTGAAGAAGCTGGGCGAGGTCGGCTTTCTCGGGCTGACCGTCGACGAGGAGTACGGCGGCTCGGGCGGCGACCACCTCACGTACTGCCTCGTCACGGAGGAGCTCGGCCGCGGCGACTCGTCCGTGCGCGGGATCGTGTCCGTCTCGCTCGGCCTGGTCGCCAAGACGATCGCGGCCCGGGGGAGCGAGGAGCAGAAGCGCCGGTGGTTGCCGGGCCTCACCTCCGGCGCGTACGTCGGCTGCTTCGGCCTCACCGAGCCGGGCACCGGCTCCGACGCCGGCAACCTCACCACGCGGGCCGTACGTGACGGCGACGACTACGTCATCAACGGCACCAAGACGTTCATCACGAACGGCACGTGGGCCGACGTGGTCCTGCTCTTCGCCCGCTCCACGGACGCGCCCGGCCACAAGGGCGTCTCCGCGTTCCTCGTACCGACCGACACGCCCGGCCTCACCCGCCGCACCATCCACGGCAAGCTCGGCCTGCGCGGCCAGACGACGGCGGAGCTGGTCCTTGAGGATGTGCGGGTCCCCGCCTCCGCGCTACTGGGCGAGGAGGGCAAGGGCTTCTCGGTCGCGATGTCCGCCCTCGCCAAGGGCCGGATGTCGGTGGCGGCGGGCTGTGTCGGCATAGCTCAGGCGGCGCTGGACGCCGCCGTCCGATACGCCGGTGAGCGCGAGCAGTTCGGAAAGACCATCGCCCACCACCAACTGGTCCAGGAGCTGATCAGTGACATCGCCGTCGACGTGGACGCCGCCCGCCTGCTCACTTGGCGGGTCGCCGACCTGATCGACCGTGGACTGCCCTTCGCCGTGGAGTCCTCCAAGGCCAAACTCTTCGCCTCGGAGGCCGCTGTCCGCGCCGCGAACAACGCCCTCCAGGTCTTCGGCGGCTACGGCTACATCGACGAGTACCCGGCGGGCAAGCTGCTGCGGGACGCCCGCGTGATGACCCTCTACGAGGGCACGAGCCAGATCCAGAAGCTGGTCATCGGGCGGGCGCTGACGGGGGTTTCGGCGTTCTGAGTAGGTGGACTGAGTAGGTGCGCGCATGTGGCGCGGGCCGGGTCCGCCGATCCTTGCTCCCATGAGTGAGACACCGGGCAAGCAACAGAACACGGCCGCCTTCTACGGACAGGCCGTCGCCTCCTTCGCCGTGGCCATGGCCGCGACCGCCATCGGCATCTTCAAGCTGAACGCCGACGCCTGGGTGCGGGCCTTCCTCGCCATCGCCGTCCTGTACCTGGTGACCTCCGCCTTCACGCTGGCCAAGGTGATCCGGGACCGTCAGGAAGCGGCGGAGCGGTCGTACCACCCGTTCGAGAAGCTCTGAGCGGGCACGCTAAGCGCCCGCTCAGCTTCAGCGGTATGGTGGTGGCTCTGTCAGTGAGAGGGGCGATCGAGCGATGAGTACGGCGGAGGAGACGGCCGGCGGCGAGACGTCGGGGTGGGGCGAGGTCACGCCCGACGCGGCCCGGCGGCTGCTCATTGCCGCGGTGGAGGCCTTCGCCGAGCGCGGCTACCACGCCACGACGACCCGTGACATCGCGGGCCGCGCCGGCATGAGTCCGGCCGCGCTCTACATCCACTACAAGACCAAGGAAGAGCTGCTCCACCGCATCAGCAGGATCGGCCACGAGAAGGCCGTGGAGATCCTGCGCACGGCGGCCCAGGGCGAGGGCAGTGCGACCGAGCGCCTCGCCGACGCGGTGAGCTCCTTCGTCCGCTGGCACGCGGGCGGGCGCACCACCGCGCGGGTCGTGCAGTACGAACTGGACTCGCTCGGCCCCGACGCCCGCGCCGAGATCCTCGCCCTGCGCCGCCAGGTGGACGCGGAGGTGCGAGGCATCATCGAGGACGGCGTGACGTCCGGCGAGTTCGACGTGCTGGACGTCCAGGGCACCACCCTCGCCGTGCTCTCCCTCTGCATCGACGTGGCCCGCTGGTTCAACGTCAACGGCCCCCGCACGCCCGAGGAGGTCGGCGCGCTGTACGCCGACCTCGTGCTGCGGATGGTGGGCGCGAAGTAGCTCCCCCGCCCGTCAGAGGTAGTACCGGGACACCGACTCGGCCACGCAGACCGGCTTGTCCCCGCCCTCGCGCTCCACGGTGAAGGCGACGGTGACCTGGATGCCGCCGGGCACGTCCGCGACGCCGGTGATGGTGGCGGTGGCGCGCAGCCTCGACCCGACCGGAACCGGAGCGGGGAAGCGAACCTTGTTCGTCCCGTAGTTGACGCCCATCTTCACACCCTCGACCTTGATCAGCTGCGGCCCGAACAGCGGCAGCAGCGACAGGGTCAGATAGCCGTGCGCGATGGTCGTGCCGAACGGCCCCGCGGCGGCCTTCTCCGGATCGACGTGGATCCACTGGTGGTCGCCGGTGGCGTCCGCGAACAGATCGATCCGCTTCTGGTCGATCTCCAGCCAGTCGGTGTGCCCCAGCTGCTCGCCCACCGCCGCCTTCAGGTCGTCGGCGGAGGTGAAGATCCTCGGCTCTGCCATGTCGCTGGCCTCCCGCATCGCACACTCGTCGTGTCGCATCATGTCTAAGCAACTGCTTAGCATGGTCGGCTACGGGGCCCATGTCAACGGACCGGGGGCGTGCGGCGGTGGGTAGGCTCTGAGGGGTGCCCCAGATCCACGAGAAGATCCACGAGCTCACGGTAGGCCAGCTCGCCGCCCGCAGCGGCGCCGCCGTCTCCGCCCTGCACTTCTACGAGTCCAAGGGCCTGATCAGCAGCCGCCGCACCTCGGGCAACCAACGTCGCTACAGCCGGGACGCCCTGCGCCGCGTCGCCTTCGTCCGCGCCGCCCAACGCGTGGGCATCCCCCTGGCCACGATCCGAGAGGCCCTCGCCGAACTTCCCGAGGAACGCACCCCCACGCACGAGGACTGGGCCCGTCTCTCCGAGGCCTGGCGCTCCGAGCTCGACGAACGCATCAAGCAGTTGAACCGCCTCCGCGACCACTTGACCGACTGCATCGGCTGCGGCTGCCTCTCCCTGGACACCTGCGTCCTGTCCAACCCGGACGACGTGTTCGGCGAACGGCTGACGGGGTCGCGGTTGCTGGTGGAACAAGGGGGAGACCGGCAGAAGGTCGCCCGCCGACAGCGGGAACGGCAGCCGGAGGACTGCCGCTGAGTCGTGGGGCGCCGCGCTGCTGCGCCCACAGCCTGCGGACCGTCAGGCCGCGGGCGCTGCCCCGCCCGGCTGTGGGGCTGTGGGGGCGGGTTGCGGGTGCTGCCTTGTCCGGCTGTGGGGCTGTGGGCCGTCGGGTTGCGGGTGCTGCCTCGTCCGGCTGTGGGGCTGTGGGGCTGGGGGCCGTCGGGTTGCGGGTGCTGCCTCGTCCGGCTGTCGGGCTGTGGGTCGGCGGGGGCCGTCGGGTTGCGGGTGCTGCCTTGTCCGGCTGTCGGGCTGTGGGTCGGCGGGTTGCGGGTGCTGCCTCGTCCGGCTGTGGGGCTGTGGGTCGGTGGGGGCCGTCGGGTTGCGGGTGCTGCCTTGTCCGGCTGTGGGGCTGTGGGCCGGCGGGTCCGTCGGGTTGCGGGTGCTGTCCCGCCCCGCCGTCAGGCTGCGGGCAGTCGTGCCTGGCCGGCCCGTCACGCCCCTGCCCGCCTCCGTGCCCAGGGCGAGCTCGACCTGGCGACACGCGCCGAGCTCCTCGCCATGCCCTATGACGACCGCTGGGCCCACCCGTACTGGTCCAGGCCCGCCGCCACCAACTGAGCGTTGCACACGGCCCGTTCCCCGTCCGGCAGGAGCAGCGTGTCCTCCAGTCCCGCTCGGGTCGCCAGGCCGAGGCGCCCGGCCAACCGCAGCACCGGCCATGCGCCGCCGTCCTCGCCGTGCAGCAGGACCGGGCGGCCGTGGGCGGAACCCAGGTCGGCCAGAAGAGCGCGCGCGGTGCCCTCGGCCGTGTCCGGTGCCGGGTCCGTCACCTCCGCGAGCACTCGCAGCACCTTCGGGCCCAGCGGCGAGTCGGCGAACCGTGCCGCCCCGTCCGTCCCGGACCAGATGCCGGCCTCCACGCCCACCCCGAGGTCGATCAGGGCGGCGGCCACCTCCTCGGCGCCCGGCTCGTGCCAGTTGACCGAGGCGTGGTCCGGGAGCACGGTCCAACTCCGTACGCGCGCCGCCCGGGCCGCCGGATCGAGGTCAGGTTCCGCCCAGGCGCCCGTGGTCACTCCGACCGGCACCCGCACCCGCGCGCGTATCGCCTCGACCGTCGCCGCGACCACCCGCGGCGACAAGGTGTCCTGCCCGCAAGGCGTCTTGGGGTGGACATGGATGTCCGTGGCCCCCGCCGCGACGGCCTCGGCAGCGGAGTCGGCCATCGCCTGCGGCGTGAGCGGCACCATCGCACCGTCGGCCGCCCCCCGGGGCCCGTTGAGACACACCTGCACCATGCCTGGATGATGCCATCCGCCACTGACAACGGCCCGCGGTCATATAGGGGGTGCGGCATCCCCGGCGCACCCCCGCCGTTCGCCGTTCCTAGGCCGACACCAACAATCGTCCGCGCCTGGCATCCGCCAGCGCCTCGGGCGTGAGCACAGGACGCGGTACGAGAATTCCGCAGTCCGTGCAGACCGGACCCGTCGAGGGTTCGTGGTCCAGTTCGTATTTCCAGACGAGCCGCTCCCCGCCGCACACCGGGCAGACCGACCCCGGTTCCCGCTCCAGCGCGGAGGTCAGGCGGCGCAGTACCTCCGCCAGCGGCTCATGGGGGTGGACCCGGGGGTCGTCGCACCAGGCGACACCGAAGCCGCCCCAGGTCAGCCGGTGCCAGTCGTCCACAGTGCCCGGCCTGCGCAACCCGTCGTGCTTCTCCTTCTTGCGACGCTCGGCGAACTCGACCTCATAGGCCAGCCAGACCGAACGCGCCTCCTCCAACTCCTCCAGTGCGGCCACGAGCCGCGCTGGGTCGGGGGAGCGGTCCTCCGGGCCGAACCCGGCCCGGGAGCACAAATGGTCCCAGGTCGCCCTGTGCCCGTAAGGAGCGAACCGCTCCAGGCACTTGCGCAGCGAATAGCGCCGCAGCGCCAGATCGCACCGCGGATCGCGCACCTGTCTCGCCAGACTCCGGAAACCGGCCATCGCCCTGCACCTCCGTCACACTTGCACCTGTACTTCGGTCACTTCGGCGTCGTCGTACGGACTTCGCGCGACGTTGCCGAATAGACGTATCGACAAGCGATTCGGCTCCATCCGATTTCCGATGGCCCCCATAAGCCGGCTGAGCCGGCCAAGCCGGCCGCATCGACGCGGTGCCTACCCGGCACCGACTTCAAAAAGTGACGCATGTTCATCTTCAATCTCGGGGATACCGGCGGTAACGTCCGGCACACCCCCGTCGGTAGGAGCTGCCATGCCACGGCGCACCCCACGCACCGCTCTCGACAAACTGAGAACTCCCGGCAGAATCCCCGGGTTCCTGAAGACCGCATCCGTATGCGTCCTGATTGCCGGACTTTTGACCCCGCTCACCCAGGCGGCGGCAGCGGAAGAGGCCGCGCCCAAGGCGACGGCGGCGGCGAACGACTACTGCGGCGGCCAGTGTTCCGACATCCTGCCGCCCGGCCAGAACGGCAACGCCACCCTCGCCCAGATCCTCCTCAACCAGGCCTTCGGCACCCAGCCCGCCCACGCGGAAGACCAGCTCGGGCCCTACGCCAACCTGGCCAAGGGGTACCCCACGCTGACCAACTCCACGGTCAACACCTTCTTCAACGACGCGTCTTTCGGGGTCCCCGCCGATCAAGTCGCCTCCACGGTCAAGCCCGCCGGTCGCGGCGACGTGACGATCGTCCGCGACAAGAAGACGGGTGTGCCGCACATCACCGGAACCACCAGATACGGCACGGAGTTCGGTGCCGGGTATGCGGCAGCTGAGGACCGGCTGTGGCTGATGGACGTCTTCCGTCACGTGGGACGTGGTCAGCTGACCTCCTTCGCGGGCGGCGACCCCTCCAACCAGGGCCTGGAGCAGCAGTTCTGGCGCCACGCCCCGTACACCGAGGCCGATCTCCAGGCCCAGATCGACAACGCCGTCGCCACGAACGGCGAGCGCGGCAAGCAGGCTCTCGCCGACGCCAAGGCCTACCTCGACGGCATCAACGCGTACATCGACGCCTCCGACAAGGGCCGCTACTTCCCCGGTGAGTACGTCCTCACCGGCCACAAGGACTCGATCACCAACGCGGGCACCATCCAGCACTTCAAGATCACCGACCTGGTGGCGCTGGGCTCCGTCATCGGCGCGCTCTTCGGCTCCGGGGGTGGCGGCGAGGTCAACAACGCGCTCTCGCTGCTCGCCGCGCAGGAGAAGTACGGCGTGCAGGAGGGCACGAAGGTCTGGGAGTCCTTCCGCGAGCGCAACGACCCCGAGGCGGTCGTCACCGTCCACGACAAGAGCTTCCCGTACGCCTCGAAGCCCGACGATCCGCAGGGTGAGGCACTGCCCGACGCCGGCTCGGTGGAGGAGGAGCCGCTGGTCCACGACCGCACCGGCAGCGCGGCCACATCAAGTGCGAACACCGCGTCGGCCACTGCCGCCAAGACGGCCATGACCTCGGCCAAGCGCGGCATGTCCAACGCCCTCGTGGTCAGCGGCGAGCACACCGCCAGCGGCCACCCGGTCGCCGTCTTCGGCCCGCAGACCGGCTACTTCGCGCCCCAGCTGCTCCTGCTCCAGGAGATCCAGGGCCCGGGCATCAGCGCCCGCGGCGCGTCCTTCGCGGGTCTGAGCATGTACGTCGAACTCGGCCGCGGCCAGGACTACTCGTGGAGCGCGACGACCTCCGGCCAGGACATCATCGACACGTACGCCGTCGAGCTGTGCCAGGACGACTACCACTACCTGTACCGCGGCACGTGCACGCCCATGGAGAAGGTCGAGCAGAAGAACGCCTGGAAGCCGACCGTCGCCGACGGCACCGCGGCCGGCTCGTACACGATGCGGGTGTGGCGCACCAAGTACGGCCCCGTCGAGTACCGCGCGACCGTCGACGGCAAGAAGGTCGCCTACACCACCCTGCGCTCCTCCTTCATGCACGAGGCCGACTCGATCATCGGCTTCCAGATGCTGAACGACCCGGACTACGTGAAGGGCCCGGAGGACTTCCAGAAGGCGGTCCAGCACATCAACTACACCTTCAACTGGTTCTACGCCGACTCCGAGCACACCGCGTACTACAACAGCGGCGACAACCCGGTGCGGGCGAACGGCGTCGACGCCGAGTTCCCGGTGTGGGCGCGGCCGGCGTACGAGTGGCGGAACTGGACCCCGGCCACGAACACGGCCGACTACACGCCGGCGTCGGCCCACCCCAACTCCATCGACCAGGACTACTACATCTCCTGGAACAACAAGCAGGCCAAGGACTACACCACCGCTCCCTGGGGCAACGGCTCGGTCCACCGCGGCAATCTCCTCGAGGACCGGGTGAAGAAGCTGGTCGCCGCGGGCGGGGTCACCCGCGCCTCCCTGGTGAAGGCCATGGCCGACGCGGGGCTCGCCGACCTGCGGGCCGAGAACGTACTGCCGGACCTGCTGAAGGTCGTCAACAGCTCCCCGGTGACGGACTCCACGGCCGCGGCGGCGGTGAGCAAACTGCAGACGTGGCTGTCGGCGGGCGCCAAGCGCACGGAGACGTCTGCCGGTTCCAGGACGTACGCCAACGCCGACGCGATCCGCATCCTGGACGCGTGGTGGCCGCTCCTGGTCAAGGCCGAGTTCGAACCGGGTCTCGGCAGCGACCTGTACACGGCCATGACCAAGAACCTGCCGATCGACGAGTCCCCGTCGGCCGCGCACGGCCCGACCGGCTCGCACGCCGGAAGCTCCTTCCAGTACGGCTGGTGGAGCTATGTCGACAAGGACATCCGGGCGGTGCTCGGTGAGTCGGTGCAGGGGCCGCTCGCGCGGAAGTACTGCGGCGGCGGCAGCCTCAGCGCCTGCCGGGACCTCCTGATCAGCACGCTGAAGGAGGCGGCCGGCAAGACCGCGGCCCAGGTCTACCCCGGTGACGCCCTGTGCTCGGCGGGCGACCAGTGGTGCGCCGACTCGATCTTCCAGCGGACGCTCGGCGGCATCAAGCACGGCCACATCAGCTGGCAGAACCGCCCGACGTTCCAGCAGGTGGTGGAGTTCACCTCGCACCGGTGAGGCACGAGTGGCGGCGGGTCAGCTGACGCGGCCCGCCGCCACCACCAGGTGCGCCAGCTCCCGGTGCACGATGTCGTTGTGCGCCCCGGCCGGCGGCCCGCCCCGCCGGACCACCTGAGCCGCGTCGATGTTCACGCACCCCGACGCGGGCAGCTTCGCCCTCAGCGCGTCGGCGAGCTTGAAGGACTTCGTGCCCGGCACCGCCTGCACACCGTCGAACCCCATCGCCCCCCACTTGGCCCCGAGCACACGTCCCACGGCCAGTTCGGCGGTGGCCCCGCGCGCGTCCCCCGCCATGCGCGAGGCCAGCGGATACATCGTGCCGAGGGCCGAATCATGGCGGGAGTAACAGCACACCAGGGGACCGTCGATGCGGTTGTGCTGGCCCTGCAACACCCCTCCCGCGCGCGGGTCGTGCGGCAGGCGCGCCGCGAACGCGTAGTGCGAGAAGGCCCCTTGGAGCAGCGTCACCGACTTCACCGTGCGCACGCCCTCCGGCAGTCCGCGCAGCGCGAACGCCACCAGCCGCGCGCCGAAGCTGTGCCCGACGAGATGCACCCGCACCCGCGGTGCCGCCGAGGCCAGCTGCCCGACCACCCGGCCGAGCCCGCGCTCACCGACCGTCCCCGCCCGCCGCTTCATGGCGTAGTACGTCGCCTGCCGCAGCAGCTCGTGCGCCCCGTCCCACGGGTTGGGCAGCGAGAACCGCGCCGCACCACCCGGGGATTCGAGATCCGCCAGCGCCCTCGCGAACTCCTCGCAGACCTCCGCCGCGGACCCCGTCAACATCATGGGCTCGCTCTGCGGCACGCCCTCCGCCAGCGTGTCCGCCGCGAACAGCGCCTGCGGTCCCGGCGGCAGCACGTCCACCAGCAACCGCACCAGACGCCCGAACTCCTCCAACTCCGCCTCCTCGCGCGGCTGCTGGTCCAGCAGACGGGCGATCTGGTCGATCACCGTCGCCCGCCCCGGAAAGGTCTCCAGCAGCGCGTGCCGGGTGTCCTTGTCGAGGACCGGCCGTGGCGGGATGTCGGCGGCCACGGCCCGCGGAAAGTCCGGGATCGGCTCGTCCGAGAACCGCATCGAAGGCCACACCACGCCGACGTACCCGATCCTGGCCGCCGGTGCGAGCTCGGGGATCGGCGCGAGGAAGCGACTGTAGAGCCGGGTCGCGCCCGAGCGGTCGCAGTTCCAGCCGTGCGATAAGACGACCAGGTCACGGATGCGGTGTTCCGCGACTCCGGCGAGCAGCCGGTCCCGCTTCCGGCCGTCCGTGTCCCCGTCCGCGTCGAAGGTGAGCTCCCAGAAGGGAGTCACGCTCATTGCCGGATCCGCCATGCCAAGCCCCCTCGTCCCCCGGACTGGTGCGTTGTGGGCGCATCGTCCTGCTACGGGGCCGAGTTGGCCATACGTCGTGACTCATCCGGGTGATTCACCCGTTCACCCGTTCTCCCGATCATGCGTTCACCGTCTCGGGTGTCTGCCGTCCTCGCGCCCCTTAAGGGGTGGAGTCACCCTTCCCTGTTACATACCGACCGGTTAGTCTGGCGCCGCAGAGCCGCAGTCAAAGGAGACCGATGGTGGAAGCCGTTCAGGGTGCTGGTGTGGTCGTCACAGGGGCCGGAGGCGGCATCGGAGCCGCACTGGCCCGTCGCTTCGCCGGCGAAGGCGCTCGGGTCGTCGTCAACGACCTCGATGCCGGGCGGGCGCAAGCCGTCGCCGAGGAGATCGGCGGCATCGCCGTCCCCGGCGACGCCTCCGCGATCGTCGGCGAGGCCCGCGAGGCGCTCGGTGGCACCGTCGATGTCTACTGCGCCAACGCCGGTGTCGCCTTCGAGGGCGGAGACGCCGCCGCGCCGCTCGACGAGAAGGTCTGGGCGGCCTCCTGGGACGTCAACGTCATGGCGCACGTCCGCGCGGCCCATGAACTGCTCCCGGACTGGCTGGAGCGGGGCAGCGGCCGTTTCGTCTCCACCGTCTCCGCGGCCGGACTGCTCACCATGATCGGCGCCGCACCCTACGCCGTCACCAAGCACGGTGCCTACGCCTTCGCCGAGTGGCTGTCGCTGACGTACCGGCACCGCGGCGTGAAGGTCCACGCGATCTGTCCGCAGGGTGTGCGCACCGACATGCTGGCGGCCACCGGCAGCGCGGGCGACCTGGTGCTCCAGCCGACCGCGATCGAGCCGGACGACGTGGCGGACGCCCTTTTCAAGGGCATCGAGGAGGACCGCTTCCTGATCCTGCCGCACCCCGAGGTCGCCGGGTTCCACCAGGCCAGGGCCACCGACCCCGACCGCTGGCTGACGAACATGAACCACATCCAGCAGAAGTGGGAGACGACCCGGTGACCGACTCCCGTTACGCGGCCAAGCCCTGGCTGGCCCTGCTCGACGATGCCCAGCGCGCCCCGATCGACCCCGCCGACTCCCTCGTGCACGCCCTGCGCCGGGCCGTCGCCGAGACACCCGACCGCACCTTCCTCGCCTACTTCGACGGCCGCCTGACCTACCGCGAGGTCGACGAGCTGAGCGACTCCGTCGCCGGCCACCTCGCCGCCCGCGGTCTGGAGCGCGGCGACCGGGTGGCGGTCCTGCTGCAGAACTCCCCGCACTTCGTGCTCGCCGTGCTCGGCGCCTGGAAGGCGGGGGCGACCGTCGTTCCGGTCAACCCGATGTACAAGTCGGGGGAGGTCGGCCACGTCCTGCGGGACGGCGAGGTGGCCGCGCTGATCAGCTCCGACCGGGCCTGGGAGTCGTATCTGCGCGACACGGCCGCCGACTCGCCGGTGCGGACCGTGCTCACCGCGTGCGAGTTGGATTTCCAGACCCGAGGTGACGCGCGCGTGCTGACCTTCGAGCGGTTCCCACAAACCGAGGACGCCGACGACCTGGCGACCGTGGCCCGCGCGGGCCACAAGGCGCCCGAGGGGCGTGACGCCGGCCCGTCCGACATCGCGCTGATCAGCTACACCTCGGGCACCAGCGGCACCCCCAAGGGCGCCACCAACACGCACGGCAACATCATGCACAACGCGGAGCGGCAGCGGACCGGGCTGGCCCTGCCCGAGACGCCCGTCTACTTCGCGACGGCGCCCCTGTTCCACATCACCGGGATGGTCTGCCAGCTCGGCGCCTGCCTGAACAGCGCGGGCACGCTCGTCCTGGCGTACCGCTTCGAGGCGGGCGTCGTGCTCGACGCGTTCGCCGAGCACCGGCCGCACTACACGGTCGGCCCGTCGACCGCCTTCATGGCGCTGGCCGCCCACCCGTCCGTCACGCCGGACCACTTCTCGTCCTTCGTCAACATCTCCTCGGGCGGCGCGCCCCTACCGCCGGCCCTGGTGGAAAAGTTCCGGGCCGGCTTCGGGCCGTACATCCGCAACGGCTACGGGCTGACGGAGTGCACCGCTCCCTGCGCCTCCGTGCCGCCCTCCCTGGAGGCACCCGTCGACCCGGCCTCCGGGACGCTGGCCGTGGGCGTGCCCGGCCCCGACACGGTCGTCCGCATCGTCGACGACCAGGGGCAGGAGGTGCCCTTCGGCGAGCAGGGCGAGATCGTCGTACGAGGGCCGCAGGTCGTCCCCGGCTACTGGCGGCGCCCGGAGGCCACCGCCGAGACCTTCCCCGACGGGGAGCTGCGCACCGGCGACATCGGGTTCATGGACCCCAGGGGCTGGCTGTACGTCGTCGACCGCAAGAAGGACATGATCAACGCGTCCGGCTTCAAGGTGTGGCCGCGGGAGGTCGAGGACGTGCTGTACACGCACCCGGAGGTGCGCGAGGCGGCCGTCGTCGGCGTGCCCGACGGGTACCGCGGAGAGACGGTCAAGGCGTACATCAGTCTCCGTCCGGGGGCTGAGACGGACCCGGATACGCTCGCCGTGTACTGCAAGGAGAGACTGGCCGCCTACAAATACCCGCGTCAGGTGGAGATCCTGCCCGACTTGCCGAAGACGGCGAGTGGGAAGATCCTCCGGCGGGAACTGCGTTCCCGCACGCATGACCACAAGCGGCAACAGAATTAGCAACAGAAAAGCAACAGAAGAAAGACTCGGAAGGCAGGTGGCGGCAGTGCCCAGGACGATGGAAGGTGACGGGACTCCCGTGCCGCAGCGGCTGCTGGCCGCCGCCACCCGGCTCTTCGCCGAGCAGGGCTACGACCGCACCTCGGTGCAGGAGATCGTCGAGGCGGCCGGCGTCACCAAGGGGGCGCTGTACCACTACTTCGGCTCCAAGGACGACCTCCTGCACGAGGTGTACGCGCGTGTGCTGCGCGTCCAGCAGGAGAGACTCGATGCCTTCGCGGACGCCGACGAGCCGGTCGAGAAGCGGCTGAGGGACGCGGCGGCCGACGTCGTCGTCACGACGATCGACAAGCTCGACGACGCGATGATCTTCTGGCGCTCGATGCACCACTTGAGTCCGGAGAAGAACAAGCAGGTGCGTGCCGAGCGGCGCCGGTACCACGAGCGATTCCGGGCGCTGATCGAGGAGGGACAGGAGGCCGGGGTCTTCTCCAAGGCGACCCCCGCCGACCTGGTGGTGGACTACCACTTCGGCTCCGTCCACCACCTGTCGACCTGGTACCGGCCCGACGGCCCCCTCAGCCCTCAGGAGGTCGCCGATCATCTGGCGGACCTGCTGCTGCGGGCGCTGCGACCGTAGCGCCCCTCTGTCATCCGTGTCCGTGCGTGGCCATGTCCATGGCCATGTGTAAGGGGCGCCTGCCACGGGCAGGCGCCCCTTACACATGAGCTCACAGGTACTTCTTCAGCTCCCGCCGCGCCAGCGACCGCTGGTGCACCTCGTCCGGGCCGTCGGCGATCATCAGGGTGCGGGCACCGGCGTACAGCTCGGCCAGCGGGAAGTCCTGGCTCACCCCGCCCGCGCCGTGCAGCTGGATCGCCCGGTCGATGATGTCGACGACCGTACGGGGCGTGGCGATCTTGATGGCCTGGATCTCCGTGTGAGCGCCCCTGTTGCCGACCGTGTCCATCATCCAGGCCGTCTTCAGGACCAGCAGCCGCAGCTGCTCGACCGCGACCCGGGCGTCCGCGATCCAGTTGTGGACCACGCCCTGCTGGGCCAGCGCCTTGCCGAAGGCGGTGCGTGACGTCGCTCGCCTGCACATCAGCTCGATCGCACGCTCCGCCATGCCGATCAGCCGCATGCAGTGGTGGATACGGCCGGGACCGAGGCGGGCCTGCGCGATGGCGAAGCCGCCGCCCTCCTCGCCGATCAGGTTCGAGGCCGGTACGCGCGCGTGGTCGAAGATCACCTCGGCGTGGCCGCCGTGATAGTGGTCCTCGTAGCCGAAGACCTGCATCGCGCGCTGGACCGTGACGCCCGGGGTGTCACGGGGGACCAGGACCATGGACTGCTGGCGGCGGATGTCGGCGCCGTCCGGGTCCGTCTTGCCCATCACGATGAAGATCTTGCAGTCCGGGTTCATCGCCCCGGAGATGTACCACTTGCGGCCGGTGATGACGTACTCGTCTGTGCCATCGGAGGCTCGCTCGATGTGCGTGGTGATGTTCGTGGCGTCGGACGAAGCCACCTCGGGCTCCGTCATCGCGAACGCCGAGCGGATCTCACCGGCGAGCAGGGGCTCGAGCCACTGCTTCTTCTGCTGTTCGTCGCCGAACTGCGCCAGGACCTCCATGTTCCCGGTGTCGGGCGCCGCGCAGTTCGTCACGGTCGGCGCCAGCTGCGGGCTGCGGCCGGTGATCTCGGCGAGCGGCGCGTACTGGAGGTTCGTCAGGCCGGCGCCGTACTCGGTGTCGGGAAGGAAGAGGTTCCACAGGCCCTGCCTGCGTGCCTCGGCCTTCAGCTCCTCGACCACGGCCGGGGTGTCCCACGGCGACGCCAGCTGTGCGCGCTGCCCGTGCGCGGTCTGCTCGGCCGGGTAGACGTACTCGTCCATGAAGGCGAGCAGCTTGGCGCGCAGTTCCTCGGTGCGCGCGTCGAACGCGAAGTCCATGGCCTCAGCCTTCCTGGAGTCCTGCTTGAAGAGTCGTCAGACCGTGCTCGATGAAGACCGGGACCAGGTCGCCGATGCGGTCGAAACCACGGCCGACCGTCTGGCCCAGGGCGTAGCGGTAGTGGATGCCCTCCAGGATCACGGCGAGCTTGAACCAGGCGAACGCCGTGTACCAGGACACCGCGGAGACGTCGCGTCCCGAGCGCGCGGCATACCGCTCGACGAGTTCGGCGGGTTCGGGGTGGCCGGGAGCCTCGGCGGTCGTGGAGACCGGGGAGTCGGCCATGCCCAGCGGGATGCTGTACATCACCAGCAGACCGAGGTCGGTGAGCGGGTCGCCGAGCGTCGACATCTCCCAGTCGAGGATCGCCTTGATCGTGTCGTTCTCGCCGATCAGGACGTTGTCGAGCCGGTAGTCACCGTGCACGACCGTCGGGGCGGGGGAGCGGGGCAGCTCACGGCCGAGCGCCGCGTGCAACTCGTCGATGCCGGCCAGCTCGCGGTTGCGGGAGGCGTCCAGCTGCTTGCCCCAGCGTCGCAGCTGCCGGTCCAGAAAGCCCTCGGGGCGGCCGAAGTCGGCCAGGCCCACCTCGGCGGGGTCCACCGCGTGGAGCTCCACGAGCGTGTCGACGAGGTTCAGTACGGCCCCTCGGGTGCGGTCCGGACCGAGGGGGGCGAGCTGGTCGGCGGTGCGGTACGGGGTGCCCTCGACGAACTCCATGACGTAGAACGGCGCCCCGAGCACCTCCTCGTCCTCGCACATCAGCACCGGGCGCGGCACCGGCACGTTGGTCGGATGCAGTGCGCTGATCACCCGGTGCTCGCGCTTCATGTCGTGCGCGGTGGCCAGGACGTGGCCCAGTGGGGGCCGCCGTACCACCCACTTCGACGTGCCGTCGGAGACCGCGTACGTGAGGTTCGACCGTCCGCCCTCGATCAGCCGGCCGGTCAAGGGGCCGTGGACCAGGCCGGGCCGCTCACGGTCGAGCAGGGCGCGCAGCCGGTCGGGGTCGAGGCCTGGCGGATGGTCGGGGCTCATCAATGCTCCTACGGGCGGGTGAACGCGACCTGACCAATGATGCCGACCGGTCGGTATGTCGTCCAGTGGGGGAGTCGAACGTGATCGGAGCCACGATAGGCCGACAGCTCCCCGCGTGGGGCGACGGGGAGCTGTCGGCAGTGCCATCTCGGCCAGGCCGGGGCGGTGTGGAGTTGTTGTCGGGCGTGGTGCGGGGTCGGTGTCGGGGGTGGTTGTGAGGGTGGCCTCGGGTCAGTGGTCGTCCCAGTGGCCCTCGTGCTCGGCGTGCCGGTGGCCGTCGTGGAGGTAGTCGACGTGGTCGCCGTGCAGGACGCTCGGGTGCCCGCAGTCCGCGCCGTGCCGGTGGTCGTGGCCCTCGTGCGAGACGTGCTCGGCGGGCTCGCATTCGTCCCAGTGGCCGCCGTGCTCGCGGTGCAGGTGCCCGTCGTGCGCGTAGTCGACGTGGTCGCCGTGCGGAACCTGGGTGTGGCCGCAGTCCGGGCCATGGGTGTGCGTGTGGGAGGCGTGTTCGTGGTGCAGGGTGGTCATGGTGCTCACCTTCGATGGTGCGGGTGATGACGTCGGACAGGCTGCCACGCGAACAGTGATTATCCGGCTATTCCGTCTATTTCGGCTTTTCGATCTGCGTGGCGTACGGGTAACCCTTGGGGGTCATCACCTATCGACGGTAGGGCGGGGGCGAGGGGCTGGCCCACCAAGATTCGTTCAAGGTCGTGTGCGACCGGCCCCGGGTTCAGAAGAAGAGCGCGGCGGCGCACAGCGCCAGTGCCGCTGTGAGGAGGGCGCCGGCTGTCGCTTGTCGGGGGGTGAGTGCGGGTGGGGTGTTCGTGGCCGCCAGGGTGCTGATGCGGTGGTGGGCGATCAGGAGGAAGGCCAGCCACAGGGCGCAGCACAGGGCGCAGACGATGATCGCGGCCGCCGATGGCCCGCCGTGCAGCGCGGTCTTCATCGCCAGCAGGGCGGCTACGGTGCTGGACAGCGTGGTACGGCGCCAGGCGAGGCGGGTGCGCTCAGGTTGCAGTCCCGGATCCCGGTCGTGGGCTGCCTGGGGGGCTGTCCCGCTCACCCTTCCCACCCGACGAGGACGACAACGACCATCGCGACGGCCACGATCGCGACGACGAGGCTCAGCAGCGCCGGGAACCGGGACACCGGCAGGTCCTCGCCTCGGCGCATGGCCCGTTCGCAGCGGATCCAGTGGTTGACCGCGCGCAGGGAGCACAGGACGCCCGCCGCGAGCAGCGCGAGCGCGAGGCCGACGCGCCAGCCCCAGCGCAGGTCGGGCAGGAACTGGTCCACGGCGAAGCCGCCGCCGATCAGGGCGAGGGCGGTGCGCAGCCAGGCCAGGAAGGTGCGCTCGTTCGCCAGCGAGAACCGGTAGTCGGGGGTGCCGCCCTCGTCCCGGATCGCCTGGGGTGCGAACCACAGGCGGACGTTCCGTGCGAATCCGATCACGACCAGACCCTATCGGGGCGGGTTCCGGCCGTTGGGTGGGGATGCCTGCGGCGGCCTGTGGGGGCGGAGCCCCAAGTGACGTCCGCATCGGCGCCGGGCGACCGGAAACGTGGCGTACCTGCCCCTACCCCCGATACGCGCGGAGCCTCTCGTACGCCGCCAACCCGTCCGGCACCCACTCCCAGTCCCTCAGGCGGCGCTCCACCTCGTCCTCCGGCAGGAACTCGTGCCAGGCCACCTCCTCGGCCTGCGGCCGTACCGGAAGGTCACAGCGGACCTCGTACACCGCCGACCACCAGCTCCGGCCGGCTCCGTCGTCGTAGAGGAACTTGAAGAGGTAGTCCGGGCTCGGTAGCCCCGTCACGCCCAGTTCCTCCTCGGCCTCGCGCAGGGCCGCGTCGTCGTAGGACTCGCCCGCGCCGACCACTCCGCCGACGAACATGTCGTAGAGGGACGGGAAGACCAGCTTGGTGGGGGTGCGGCGGTGAACGAAGAGGCGGCCCTCCGTGTCCACGGCCTGGATGAAGACGCAGCGGTGGCGCAGGCCCTTCGCATACGCCTCGCCGCGCGGTGATCGGCCGATGACCTGGTCGTTCTCGTCGACGATGTCGAGGATCTCGTCAGCAGCGCTCATGACCTCATCCAAGCAGGGTCAGGTCACTGAGGTTGCAGGTCCCGCGCCCGCACGGGCTGCGCCGCACCGCTCGGCATCGCCGGGTGCATGCCCAGCAGCACGATGCCCACCACGATCGCCGCGAGCCCGGCCGCCTCCCAGGCCAGCGCCCCCGTGTCGGTCCGCAGCCGGTCGCCCAGGAAGCCGACGCCACAGGCGATACCGGCCAGCGGCTGGGCCGCCGTGAGGGCGGGCAGCGACATGCGCAGGGGCGCGGTTTCGAACGCGCTCTGGACGAGGATCAGGCCGGTGACGCCGAGCACCAGCACGCCGTACGGCTGCCAGCCGGTCAGCAGTTCCATGAGGCCGCCCTCGGAGAAGCGCTGGCCGCTCACCCGGGTCAGAGCGTCCTGCACGCCGTAGAGCAGGCCGGCCGCGATCGCCAGCAGTACCGGGCCGGAGCTCAGGCGGGAGCGCTTCGCGTGCGTCGTGAGGAGAAGGGCGAGGCCCAGCATGGTGCCGATGATCAGCCAGTGGCGGAACGGATCGGGGACCGCGGTGCCGCCGCGGGGTTCGCCCGCCACGAGGAACGTGGTCACCCCGCCCGCGAGCAGTGCGAGGCCCGCCCAGCCCTGGCGGCCCAGTGGCTGCTTGCTCTGCTTGCGGGACAGAGCGAGGGCGAAGAGCAGGTTCGTGGCCAGGAGGGGTTCCACCAGGGAGACCTCGCCCTGGCCCAGCGCGATCGCGCCTAGGGCCATACCGGCCGCCATCAGCCCGATGCCGCCGAGCCAGCGCGGCACCTTCATGAGGTCGACGAGCAGCCGGGGCGAGAGGAAGTCGCTCAGCGGTGCCTGCCGGGCCGCGTTCTGCTGGAGTACGAAGCCGAAGCCGAGGCAGCAGGCCGCGCTCAAGGAGAGGACGAGTACCAGAACCGACAAGCTGTGTACCTCGAGATCATCCGGTCGGGCCACGGGGGGGCGTAGGGGCCTGCGCGACGTAGAGCAGGCCGTCGAAGCGCCACCATCGTGCGGGACCGGGGTGGGGTGCGCCATGGCGTACGCCACAGGTCCTGGGTGCGTGCCCCGCGGTGCCACGCAAATACCCACCCGTTCAGGGAGGTTGACGCGTGTAACGCCCGGAGAGGCCTTGACGGAACGTGTCGGCCGAGGGTTGGCTGTACATGATCAATCAATGGCGAAACAGAAAAGTCCAGACCGGAAGCTCGGGCCGAGAGCGCCTCAAAGGTGAACGAGCCGGAAATGAGCGCGTGAGGAAGTCCCCGCGGTGTCCCCACCCCCGCCACCCTTCGGGCGCGGCCGCAAGCACGCCCGCCGATCGCTCGACGCGGCCCTCGACGACGCCGAACTCGTCGCCGCGCGCGCCGCGCTGTCCCAAGGGCGGTGGCAGGCCGCCCGCACGCTCCTCGCCCACACCGGCGACGACTGGGACCGCCGAGGACACCGGGTCACCGTCCTCGCCCTGGAGCCCTACAGCGCCGCCTGGGCGCGCGACTGGCTGCTCGCCGATCCCGACTCCGCCGACGCCGCCGTCCTGCTCGCCCTCGCCCAGGTCCGGCGCGCCCTGCGCGGCAAGGAGACGCCGGTCCGGGCCCGGGAGGCCTGCAAGGCCGCCGCTGCCCTCGTGCCCGCCGACCCCACGCCCTGGCTCGGCCTGCTCATGCTGGAGCGCTCCCTCGGTGCCGGGGAGGAGGTCGTCCGGCTCTTCGGCGAAGTGCGCGCGCGGTACACCGATCACCACCACGCCCATCACCTGATGGTCGCCCGCATCGCCGAGCACCGCCCCGACGCCGGCCCCGACCCCCTGCACGAGGTCTACGATTTCGCCGCCTGGGCCGCCGAGCAGGCACCCGCCGACTCCCCGCTCGCGATCCTCCCGGTCGTCGCGCACGCCGAGCGCTACCGCGTGCTGGCCGCCGCCGGACACGAGCCCCCCGATCCAGCCGCCTCCGAGCACTGGACCGGCCGCCGGGCCCGGCAGGTGATGAAGGCCGCGTTCGACTGGTGGCTGGAGTGGGAGCACGAGGGCCACCCCCGGCGGCTGGTCGATCTCAACTTCCTCGCCCACGCCAAGGCCTGCGAGGGCCGGGGCGCCGAAGCGGCCGCCCTGTTCCACCGCATCGGTGAACACGCCACACCGGCGCCGTGGTCGTACCCGGACCGCGATCCGTATCCCGCCTTCCGTGCCGCTCGCGACAGCGCGCTGGGCGCGGTCTGACATCCCCGGCACATCCCCGGCACATCCACGACACATCCCCGACTCCGAACGAAGGACGGTCTCCCGATGACCACGGGCAGTTCGAGCACGAGCACATCAACGGCCGACGGCATCAGCACCTTCAAAGGCCAGGAGCGGGCGCTGCGGGCCGGCCGCCTCGGCACCGGCGGCCTGCTGCTCTCCGTCCTCGCGGCGACCGCCCCCCTCATGGTCGTCGCGGGTGTCATGCCCACCACATTCGCGGTGATGGGCATCGTCGGACAGCCGCTCCTCTTCGTTCTCCTCGGTGTGGTCCTGGTCCTCTTCAGCGTCGGCTACGCGGAGATGAGCCGGCACGTCCACAACGCGGGCGCCTTCTACGCGTACATCTCCCGCGGCCTCGGCGGTACGGCGGGGGCCGGCGCGGCCCTCGTCGCCCTCGTCGCCTACAACGCCCTCCAGATCGGCATCTACGGCATCTTCGGCTTCGAGGTCTCCGGCCTCTTCGCCACCTACGCCGACCTCGAGGTCGCCTGGTGGATACCGGCCCTGGTGGCCGCGCTCGTCGTCGGCATGCTGGGCTGGCTGAAGATCGACGTCAACGCGCGCGTGCTCGGCGTCCTGCTGATCGTCGAGGTGGCCCTGGTGGTCATCTTCGACATCGCGGCCGTCGCCGACCCCGGCGCGGAGGGCCTGTCCCTGCACGCCTTCAACCCGGACACCCTCAGCGGCGCCGGCGTCGGCACCGCCCTGTGCTTCTGCATCGCGGCCTTCCTCGGCTTCGAGCAGGCGCCCGTGTACGCCGAGGAGACCAGCCGCCCGCACATCCTGGTGCCCCGCGTGATGTTCCTCGCGGTCGGCGGGGTCGCCGTCTTCTTCGCGTTCAGCAGCTGGGCCCTCACCGTCGCCACCGGCCCCGCGGCCGTCGTCGGCGAGGCACAGAAGCAGAGCGCCGGACTGCTGTTCTCGCTCACCGAGTCCCGGCTCGGCGGCACCTTCACGGACGTCCTGCACGTCCTGTTCGTGACCGGCATGTTCGCGGCCCTGCTCAGCTTCCACAACGTCGTCGCCCGGTACGCCTTCGCCATGGGCCGCGAGGGCCTGCTGCCCGCCGCGTTCGGCCGCACCAACAGCACGAGCGGCGCTCCCGGCACCGGTTCACTGCTGCAGACCGCCGTGGCCGTGGTCGTCGTGGCCGTGTTCGCGGTCGCCGACGACAAGCCGGCGGGAGATCCCACCGAGCCCGTCCTGCACCTGTTCACCTGGTTCGGCAACATCGGTGCTCTCGGCGTGATCGTGCTGATGGCGGCGGCCTGCGTGTCGGTCATCGTGTTCTTCGTCCGCCGCGGCGCCGCGGCCGCCCAGGCCTGGCGGCTGCTCACCTCCGCCCTGGCCGGCACCGCCCTGCTCGTGATCGCCGGCTACACCGTCAAGGACTTCGACGTCCTGGTCGGCGCCGGCCCCGGCTCGTCGCTGAGCTGGATGCTGCCCGGGATCATCGGGCTCGCCCTGCTGATCGGCCTGGTGCAGGGTCTGGTTCTGCGCGCCCGCCGTCCCGAGGCGCACGCCCGTATCGGGCTCGGCAACGAGGCGTTCCAGCTGGAGAAGGCCGCGGAGAAGGCGTCGTAACGAACCGGGACCCGCGTAAGAAGTGATTACGGAACCCTGACGAGCACCCGCGACCCCTGGTTCGCCCCGGGCCGCGGGTGTTCGAATGAACCCGTGAACTCCGAACAGCCCGAGGAGCGCGGCACACCCGTCGGCCGCCGCGTCGTCCTCGGCACCCTCGGCCTGGGCGCGCTCGGCGTGATCGCCGCCCCCACCCTGCAACGCGGTCTGGAGGCCTTCCTCGGCAGCGCCGCCGACAAGGACCCCACCGGCCTGACGGGCCTGCTCCCGAACGGCGGCGGCTTCCGCTACTACTCGGTCACGTCCTCCGTGCCCCACAAGAACGCCGAGAACTACCGCCTCACCGTCGACGGTCTCGTCGACCGACCGGGCAGCTACACCCTGGCCGACCTGCGCGCCCTGCCGCAGACCCGGATGGTCAAGGACGTCCAGTGCGTCACCGGCTGGCGGGTCCCCGACACGCCGTTCGAAGGGGTGCGGCTGTCCCGGCTGCTCGACGCCGCCGGAGTGCGGGCGAAGGCCGGGGCCGTGCGCTTCACCTGCTTCGACGGCGCGTACACCGAGAGCCTCACCCTCGACCAGGCCCGCCGCGCGGACGTCCTGGTCGCCCTGCGCATGCAGGACAAGGACCTCGGCCACTCCCACGGCGGCCCGGTCCGCCTCTACGTGGCGCCCATGTACTTCTACAAGTCCGCCAAGTGGCTCTCCGGTATCACCGTCACCGAGGACGTGAAGCCGGGCTACTGGGAGGAACGGGGCTACGACGTCGACGCCTGGGTCGGCCGTTCGAACGGGCGGGACGATGAGCCTACGAGTTGACGCCCCGGCCGACGCGGCGAGGCTGCCGCGCTTCAGCCGCGCCGAGCGGTGGGTGCACCGCACCACGGCCGCGCTGATGGGCGTGTGCGTGGTGACGGCGGCCTGCCTGTACGTCCCGCAGCTCGCCGAACTCGTCGGCCGCCGCGAGCTCGTGGTCCGCGTCCACGAGTGGGCCGGCCTCGCCCTGCCCGTGCCCGTCCTGGCGGGCCTCGCCTCCCGCGCGTTCCGTGGCGACCTGCGCTTCCTGAACCGCTTCGGCCCGCACGACCGCGTCTGGCTGCGCGCCGCCCTGCGGCGCGACAGACGGCCCGCGTCCCGCCCGGCGGGCAAGTTCAACGCCGGGCAGAAGGTCTACGCGGCCTGGATCGCCGGGGCGACGCTGGTGATGCTCGGCACGGGCCTGGTGATGTGGTTCACCCACCTCACCCCGCTGGTGTGGCGGACCAGCGCGACCTTCGTCCACGACTGGCTCGCGCTGACCATCGGCATCGTGCTGGCCGGCCACATCGGCATGGCCCTCGCCGACCCGGAGGCCCGCCGCGGCATGCGCACCGGGTCGGTGAGCCGGGAGTGGGCGGAAAAAGAGCACCCCCTGTGGCGTCCCTAGGCGTGGCGCCCCTAGGGCCTGTCCGGCCGATCATGCCGCAGACGCGGGATCTGGCACGCCCATCTGCGGCGTTGTCGTCGGTCGCCGACTCCCCCACGCTCGAACGCGCTCGCGCGGGGGACCCCCATCGCCGCCGCTCACCTGCGTCGATGAGGCGCCGCTGCCTTCCTGCGACCTGATCCGCCGGACAGGCCCTAGGGCCCTTCTGATGGATCTCCGCAGCGTCGCGACGCCCGGCACGCACGCTCGCACCGAACGCCGCTCCTTCTCCTGCGGAGATCCATCAGAAGGGCCCTAGGCCTCGAAGTCCAGCAGCACCTTGCACGACCTGCTCCGGTCCGCCGCCAGCGCGAACGCCGCCTCCGCCTCCGCCACCGGAACCACCGCGCTGACCAGCCCGTCGAACACCGGCTCCGCCGCGAGCAGTTCGAGCGCCTCGTCGAACTCTCCGTCGAAGCGGAACGCTCCCCGCAGCTCGATCTCCCGGCTCACGACGAGGTTCCCCGCGAAGGGGCTCTGCCCGGACGGCAGCATCCCGAGCTGCACGACGACCCCGCCGCGCCGCACCAGCCGGAGACAGGTGTCGAGGCCCGCGGCCACCCCGGACGCCTCCACGGCCGTATCCACCTCGGACGGCCATCCGGCGTCGGACGGATCATCCGCGCGTACGACGGTGTCGGCGCCCGCCGCCGAGGCGTACCGCAGCGCCTCCGGGAGCAGGTCCGTCGCCGTCACGTGGTCGGCGCCGGCCGCCTTGGCCGCCGCGACCACGAGACACCCGATGGGACCCGCGCCGGTGACCAGGACGTGCCTGCCTCGCAGGTCCCCGGCCCGCCGTACCGCGTGCAGCGCCACCGACAGCGGCTCGGCGAGCGCCGCCCGGCGCAGTTCGAGACCCGCCGGAAGCGGCCTCAACTGCTCCGTCGGGACGACCACTTGGGCCGCGAACCCGCCCTGGACGTGCGGGAAGCGCGCCGCGCTGCCGAGGTAGCGGGTGTCCCGGCAGACGTTGCGCCGCCCGTCCGCGCACTCCGGGCACACCCCGCAGGGCGTGGCGGGGTGCACGGCAACGGCTGTACCGACCACCGGACCCGAGGCGCCGTCACCGTACGAGACGACCGTGCCCACCACCTCGTGGCCCAGCACCATCGGCTCCCGGAGCCGGAAGTCGCCGACTCCGCCGTGCCGCCAGTAGTGCAGGTCGGACCCGCAGACTCCGCCGTAGCGGACGGCGACCAGCGCCTGCCCGGGGCCGGGCGTAGGCGCCGGCAGTTCCTCGGTGCGCAGGTCGCCCTGACCGTGGATCACACAACCCAGCATCACAGTCTCCCTGGTGGTCACAGCACGCTCGTCATGCCGCCGTCGACATAGAGCACCTGCCCACTGACGAAGTCCGCGGCGGGCGAGGCGAGGAACAGCACCCCGCCCACCAGGTCCTCCGTACGGCCCCAGCGGCCGGCCGGGGTGCGGCGCCGTACCCACGCGCTGAACTCCTCGTCCTCGACGAGGGCTTGGGTCAGCTCGGTCTCGATGTAGCCGGGGCCGAGACCGTTGACCTGCACGCCGTACGGACCCCAGTCCGCGCACATGCCCTTGGTGAGCATCTTCAGCGCGCCCTTGGTGGCCGCGTAGGGCGCGATGCCCGGGCGGACCACCTCGCTCTGCAGCGAGCAGATGTTGATGATCTTGCCGTGGCCGCGTTCCGTCATCCGGCGCGCGGCCTCCCGGCCGACCAGGAACGCGCTGGTGAGGTTGGTGTCCAGGATCCGGTGCCAGTCGGACTCCGCGAACTCCAGCAGCGGGGCGCGCAGTTGCATGCCCGCGTTGTTGACCAGGATGTCGAGCGGGCCGACCCGCTCCTCGACGTCCGCGATTCCGGCGTGCACCGACGCCCCGTCGGTGACGTCGAACGCGGCCGTGTGCACGTCTCCCGACAACTCGGCGGCGGCCTTGGTGAGCCGGTCGCCGTCCCGTCCGTTGAGGACGACCCGGCAGCCCGCCTCCACCAGCCCGCGGGCCAGCGCGAGTCCGATGCCCCGGCTGGAGCCGGTGACCAGGGCGGTACGCCCGCTGATGTCGAACAGGGGGTGACTCATCGCCGTACTCCTAGATGATCAGCGAAAGGAGCAGGACCACACCGCCGGCGACCACCGAGATGATCGTCTCCATCACGGACCAGGTTTTGAGGGTCTGGCCGACGTTCAGGCCGAAGTACTCCTTCACCAACCAGAATCCGGCGTCGTTGACATGGCTGAAGAAGAGTGAGCCGGCGCCGATGGCCAGGACGAGCAGGGCCGCGTGGGTCGTCGACATGTCGGCCGCGAGCGGGGCGACCAGACCGGCCGCCGAGACCGTGGCCACGGTCGCCGAGCCGGTCGCCAGCCGGATGGCCACCGCGATCAGCCAGGCAAGCAGCAGGGCGGGTATGGACCAGTCCTCGGATATGTCCAGGACCATCTGGCCCACACCTGAGTCGATCAGCGTCTGCTTGAAGCCGCCGCCCGCGCCGACTATGAGGAGGATGCCCGCGATGGGCGCGAGGCCCTTCTCGACGAGCTGCGAGACCCGCTCCTTGGCGAACCCGGCGGGCCGCAGGAGGGTGAAGATGCCCACCAGCACGGCGGCGAGCAGGGCGATCAGCGGCGAACCGATGACGTCGAAGACGCGCTGGACGGTGTTCTCGGGGTCGTCGATGACGATGTCGACCAGCGCCTTGGACAGCATCAGGACGACCGGCAGGAGGATCGTGGCCAGGGTCGCGCCGAAGCCGGGACGCTTCTCCAGTTCCTCCGAGGCACGCTGCGGGATCATGCGGTCGGGGGCCGGGACGTCCACCCAGCGAGCCGCGTACCGCGCGAACAGCGGACCGGAGATGATCACCGTCGGGATGGCGACCAGGACGCCCAGCGCGAGCGTGACGCCCAGGTTGGCGCCGACCGCGTCGATCGCGACCAGCGGGCCGGGGTGCGGCGGCACCAGGCCGTGCATCACGGACAGACCGGCGAGCGCCGGGATGCCGATCTTCATGAGCGAGTAGTTGCCCCGCTTGGCGACCATCAGCACGACCGGGATCAGCAGCACGACGCCGACCTCGAAGAACAGCGGCAGACCGATCACCGAGGCGATCAGCACCATGGCCCACGGCATCGACCGGCCGCTCGCCCTGGCGAGGATCGTGTCGACGATCTGGTCGGCGCCGCCGGAGTCGGCGAGCATCTTGCCGAGGATCGCACCGAGGGCGATCAGCACGCCCACGCCGGCGACCGTGGTGCCGAGCCCGGTGGTGAAGCTGGTGATGGCCTTGTCGAGCGGTGCCCCGGCGAACGCGCCGAGGGCCAGCGACCCGAGGGTCAGCGACAGGAAGGCGTGGAGCTTGAACTTGGTGATGAGCAGGACGATGACGGCGATGCCCGCCAGTACGGCGATGCCCAGCTGAGCGTGGCCGGCCGAGGTGATCGGCTCGGGTGCGTCCGCTGCCAGCATCTCAACGCTGAGTCTGGTCACGGGGGTCCCTTGCAGTACGGGGATGGGGGAGGGAGGGGGTGTTACCGGGGTGCGTCGGGAAGGGACGCGTGGGGAAGGGAGTTCAGCGCCCGCACCGCTCGCTCGGTGATCTCCTCCGGGCTGCCGGAGACGTCCACGGCGATACCGGCCTCGTCCGCCCCGAGCGGCTGGAGCGTGGCGAACTGCGAGTCCAGCAGCGCCGTCGGCATGAAGTGACCCTGCCGGTGCGCCATTCGGTCCTCGATGAGCTTCCGGTCGCCCGTGAGGTGCACGAACGTGATCCCGGGAGCGGCGGCCCTGAGCCGGTCGCGGTACGACCGCTTCAGCGCCGAACAGCTGACCACCCCGCCGAGCCCGGCCCGCCCGTGCGCCCAGGCGCCGATGGCGTCGAGCCACGGCCACCGGTCCGCGTCGTCGAGCGGGGTGCCGGCCGACATCTTGTCGATGTTGGCCGGCGGGTGGAAGTCGTCACCCTCGGCGTACGGGACACCCAGCCGGGCGGCGAGCAGAGTACCGATCGTGGTCTTGCCCGTGCCGGAGACGCCCATCACCACGACGACGTGCGGGGTACGCATCACTGCCTCGCTGTCTTCCTCGACCTACGACGTCGACATCTGACGTCGCCATACTGAAACCCATTAGGTACGACGAATTCAAGCCCCAGTCGCAAATAAGTCTGACTTTTTGTTCCCGTGACATGCCGCGTACGCTGAGTGCATGAGCACATCGGGCCGGGGGCTGCACGGCCGGGTACTGGAAACCCTCGGCCCCGCGATCACCGCGGGCGAGTACCCGCCGGGCAGCGTTCTGCGCACCGACGAACTGGCACAGCGTTTCGACGTCTCACGCTCCGTGATGCGCGAGGCGGTCCGGGTCCTGGAGTCCATGCACCTCGTCGAGTCCCGCCGCCGGGTGGGCGTGACGGTGCGTCCCACGGCCGAGTGGAACGTCTACGACCCCCAGGTCATCCGCTGGCGCCTGGCCGGCGCCGACCGCCCGCGCCAACTGCGCTCCCTCACGGTGCTGCGCTCCGCGATCGAACCGGTCGCCGCGGGCCTGGCCGCGAAGAACGCCACCGCCGACCAGTGCGCCGAACTCACCGAGTGCGCCCTGGGCATGGTGGCCCACTCACGCGGACACCAGCTGGAGGGCTACCTCGTCCACGACATCGCCTTCCACCGGGTCATCCTCTGCGCCTCCGGCAACGAGATGTTCGCCCGGCTCGGCGACGTCGTCGCGGAGGTCCTGGCCGGCCGCACCCATCACGAGGTCATGTTCGAGGACCCCGACCCGGCCGCCGTCACCCTTCACGTCCAGGTGGCGGAGGCGGTCCGCGGGGGCGACGCGGCCCGCGCGGAGGAACTGACCCGGGAGATCACGGTGGGAGCGCTCCAGGAGCTGGACATACTCGCGCCGTAGGCCCTCAGGCCTCGGGGAAGTCCCCGTCGACGTACGTCCACGCCCCGTCGACCCGCTCGAACCGGCTGCGCTCACGCAGGGCACCGCCCCGGTAGGAGGCCCGGAACTCGACGGTCCCGGTGTTGTGGAACGCCGACCCGTCCCGTGTCCCGAGGATCTCCAGCCCCGTCCACCGCGTCCCCGGATCGAGGTCGAGCCGCGCCGGCCGGGTCCGCGGATGCCAGGTCCGCAGAAGATACGGAGCGTTCCCCTTCACGAAGGCGCTGTACCGCGACCGCATGAGCGCCTCGGCGGTGGGTGCGGCGGCGGCACCCGAGAGATACCGGCCGCAGCACTGGTCGTACGCCTGAGGCAGCCCGCACGGGCAGGAACGACTGGTCATGGCCCCATTGTGCTAGACGGCCGCCCGGGTCTCGGGCATCGGCAACGGCGGCAGCGCCGTCCCGTACACCCACGCCTCGAACAGCTCGTCCAGCGGCTCCGCCGCGAACCGGGCCACATGCGCGGTGAACGTCGCCGTACTCACCGCCCCACCGCGGTGCAGCCCCGCCCACCCGCGCAGCATCCGGAAGAACGCGTCGTCGCCCATCGCGCACCGCACCGCGTGCAGGGTCAGCCCACCGCGCTCGTAGAGCCGGTCGTCGAACATCGACTTCCGCCCGGGGTCGGCCAGTTGGAGATCCTGCGGAAGCGACGACAGCAACCGGTGTGCGGCGGCGGCGTGCTGATGGGCCGGTCGCCCGCCCGACCGCTCCGACCACAGCCACTCGGCGTACTTGGCGAACCCCTCGTTCAGCCAGATGTGCCGCCAGTCCGCGATGGACACGCTGTTGCCGAACCACTGGTGCGCGAGCTCATGCGCCACCAGCCGCTCCGAACCCCGCGCCCCGTCCACATGGTTGGCGCCGAACAGCGACAACCCCTGGGCCTCGACGGGGACGTCGAGCTCCTCCTCGGTCACCACGACGGCGTACTCGTCGAAGGGGTACGGCCCGAAGAGCTGCTGGAAGAGATGCATCATCCCGGGCTGCCGCGCGAAGTCCCGCGAGAACTCCGGCAGCATGTGCGCCGGAATGTGCCCGTGCTGCGGTACGCCGCCGAGCCCAGGGTCGCCCAGCAGCACCGTCTGGTACTTGCCGATCGACAGACCCACCAGATAGCTGGACGTCGGCGCCGACTGCTCGTACACCCACGTCGTCGTCGAAGCCTTCGTCGTACGGGTCAGCAGGCGCCCGCCCGCCACCACCTGGTACGCGGACGGCGTGGTGATCGAGATCTGGTACGAGGCCTTGTCGGCGGGCCGGTCGTTGCACGGATACCAGGACGGCGCCCCGATCGGCTGGCTCGCCACCAGCGCCCCGTCCTCCAGCTCCTCCCAGCCGAGCCCGCCCCAGGGGCTGGCGACCGGCTTGGGGTTGCCCGACCAGTGCACCTCCACCGTGAACGCGGCCCCGGCCCGGATCGGCTTGGCGGGGCGGATGCGCAGCTTGCCGCCCCGGTGCGTGTAGTGCGGCTGCCGGCCGTCGACCCGCACCCGGCCGACCTTGAAGTCGGCCAGGTTGAGCTGGAACTCGGCGAGCGGCGACCGTCCCGCGATGGCGTTGATCCGGGCCGTCCCCGACAGCCGGTTCGGATCCGGGCGGTAGTCCAGCGCGAGTTCGTAGCGGTGCACCCGGTAACGGGGATCGCCGTTGGCCGGAAAGTACGGGTCCGGACCCACTGCCTGCTGAACGGCCACTGCTGCGTCTGCTCCCTGCGCTGTGCTCGAACGTCGTGCCGGTGCACCGTCCCCCGGCCGAGCCGCGCTCAGGAACGCCATGACTCGATCGGGTTGCCCAGCCAGCGGGTGTCGTCGGGAACGGACTCCGCGGCCATGACCAGCGACGCCGGACCCAGTGTGGTACGGGCCCCGACCGTGCTGCCGGGCAGGACGATTCCGCCAGGACCCAGCGTCGCGCCCTCACGGAGGACCACAGTATCCGTCCGCAAGATCCGGTCGTGGAAGAGGTGCGTCTGGAGCACACAGCCCCGGTTGACCGTCGCCGCGTCCTGCAGCGTCACCAGGTCCGTCTCCGGCAGCCAGTAGCTCTCGACCCACACGCCCTTGCCGATGTGCGCCCCGAGCCCGCGCAGCCACGCCGTCATCACCGGCGTACCCGGCACCGAACCGGCCAGCCAGGGCACGGCCACGACCTCGACGAAGGTGTCCGCCAGCTCGTTGCGCCACACGAAACCGCTCCACAGCGGATGCTCCCCGCCGCGGTGCCGCCCGACGAGCAGCCACTTCGCCACGATCGACACCAGGCCCGCCGCGACCCCCGCCCCGAGCAGCACCAGCCCCGACAGCAGCGGCGCCCACGCGCCCAGCGCACACAGCGCGGCCACCGTCAGCACGGCCAGCCCCGCCGAGCAGAACACCGGCACGATCCGGCACAGCTCCACCAGACCGCGCGCCCACAGCAGCCGCGCCGGCGGGTCGTAGGTCCGGCTCTGGTCGCCGCCGGCCGCCGCGCGCGGCAGTTTCACCGGTGGCAGCCCCAGGTACGAGCTGCCCTTTTTCGCCTTCTTCGGCGTCGCCGACAGCACCCCGACGAGCCCGCCGTCCGGCACGGAACGCCCCGGCGCGGTCATCCCCGAGTTCCCGAGGAAGGCCCGCCGCCCGATCTCCGCGCGCCCGATCCGCATCCAGCCGCCACCGAGCTCGTACGGCGCGGTCAGCGTGTCGTCGGCCAGGAACGCGCCTTCACCGACCGTCGTCAGGCTGGGCAGCGCGAGGACGGTCGACACTTCGGCGCCCCTGCCGATCCGCATCCCGAGCAGCCGCAGCCACACCGGCGTGACCAGCCCGGCGTACAGCGGGAAGAGGGTCTCGCGCGAGCGGTCCATCAGCTGCGTGACCGTCCAGGCCTGCCAGCCGATCCGGCTGTGCGTGGGACGGGTGCCCTCGCGCAGGCCGAGGCTCAGCAGTCGTACGGCGATCAGGAGCAGCAGCGCGAACGCCAGCCCGTAGGCCAGGGTCGCCGGTACGAGGGCCAGCGCGACACCGCTCACGGTCACGTCCGGCGTGATGAACGCGTGGGCCACGAGGAGCGCCGCCCCGCCCGCGAGCAAGGGCAGGACGCTGAGCGCGAAGCCCGTCGCGCCGTACATCGCACGCCAGTACGCGCCCCGCACCGGCCGCTCCTTGGGCCAGTTCCGCTTGGCCTTGCCGAGCTTGACCGCGGGCGCGCCCGCCCACCGCTGCCCGGTCGGAATCTGACCGGTGACCGCCGATCCCGGCGCCACCTCGGCGCGCTTGCCGACGCGGGCGCCCGGAAAGAGCATGCTGCGCGTGCCGACGACGGCGTGCGCGCCCACCTTGACCGGGCCGACCTCCAGCCGGTCGCCGTCCAGCCAGTACCCGGACAGGTCGACCTCTGACTCCACGGCCGCGCCCCGCCCCAGCTTGAGCATGCCGGTGACCGGCGGCAGCGAGTGCAAGTCCACGTCCGGACCGACTTTGGCGCCCAGCGCCCGCGCGTACCGCTCCAGCCACGACCCGGTCAGCGAGGTCGCCCCGCTGAACTCGGCCAGCCGCTCGGCGGTCCACAGCCGCAGATGCACGCTGCCGCCGCGCGCGTACCTTCCCGGCCGCACTGTTCGCAGCAGCAGCCGCGCCCCGCCCGCCGCGATCGCGAGCCGCCCCGGCGGGCTGAAGAGGAGAACGGCCCCGGCCGCGACCAGCCACCAAGGGGCGGTCGGCAGCCAGGAGTACACGGGGAGCAGGTTCCCGAGCGCGGCGAGCGCCACCGTCCAGCGCAGCCCCAGCAGGGTGAACAGCGGGACCATCAGCAGGAGCTGGACCACCTGGGCGCGTACCGGAACCGGAGCGACGACACGTTCGGCACCGTCGTCCTGCGCCGACTCCTCCAGATGCCGGGCCAACTTCCGCAGCACCGGCTGCTGGTAGATGTCGAGGACGGCGGCGCTCGGGTAGCGGGTGCGCAGCCTGGTGGTCAGCTGGGCGGCGGCGAGGCTGCTGCCGCCGATCGCGAAGAAGTCGTCCCGCGCACTCGTCACGGGGATGCCGAGCACCTCGCTCCACTGCTCGGCGAGCCACGCCTCGGTGCCGTACAACTCCTCGACCGGACCGGCGTTCTGCAGCCCCTCCAGCGGCCACGGCAGGGCGCCCCGGTCCACCTTGCCGCTGGTCCGGGTCGGCAGCTCGTCGACCGGCGCGAGCAACGGGACGAGCGCGGCGGGCAGTTCCGCCCGCAGCTTCTCGACGGCCGCCGCGTGGTCCCAGCCCTCCTGCGTCACGATGTAACCGACGAGCAGCTGATTGCCGCTGCGGGCGGTCCGTACGGCGGCCGCGGCCCCGGCGACACCGGGCAGCGCCTGCAGCGCCGAGTCCACCTCACCGAGCTCGATGCGCCGCCCGCCCAGCTTGATCTGCTCGTCGGCCCGCCCGAGGAACACCAGCCCCTCGGGCTCCGCCTTGACGAGGTCACCGCTGCGGTACGCCCGCGCCCACCCGAGGGACTCCAGCGGCGCGTACTTCTCCGCGTCCTTCTCGGCGTCGAGGTACCGCGCGAGCCCGACCCCGCCGATCACCAACTGCCCACTGGCGCCCATCGGCACGGGCTTCCCGGCCTCGTCGACGACGGCCAGCTCCCAGCCGTCCAGCGGCAGCCCGATCCGGATCGGCTCCTCACCGGTCATCAGCGAGGCACAGGCCACGACGGTCGCCTCGGTGGGCCCATAGGTGTTCCACACCTCGCGCCCCTCGGTCACCAGCCGCTGCACCAGCTCGGGCGGGCATGCCTCACCGCCGAAGATCAGCAGCCGTACGTCGTTGAGGGTCTCGGGCTCCCACAGCGCGGCCAGCGTCGGCACGGTCGACACGACGGTGATCTCCTGCTCGACCAGCCAGGGCCCGAGATCGGCACCGCTCCTGACCTGCGAGCGCGGCACGGGCACCAGACACGCCCCGTACCGCCAGGCCAGCCACATCTCCTCGCAGGACGCGTCGAAGGCGACGGACAGCCCCGCCATGACCCGGTCCCCGGGCCCGATCGGATCCTCGGTCAGGAACAGCGCGGCCTCGGCGTCCACGAAGGCGGCGGCGCTGCGATGGCTGACGGCGACGCCCTTGGGCTTCCCGGTGGACCCGGAGGTGAAGATGATCCACGCGTCGTGCCCGATGCCGGGCCGGGCGGCGGGGAGTTCGGAGACGCCGTGCATGGTGAGTTCGTGCCCGGCCCCGACGACGGCCCGCACGTCCGCTTCCCCGAACACCAACTCGGCCCGCTCGTCCGGGTCCTCGGCGTCCACGGGAACGTAGGCGGCACCCGCGGCCAGCACGGCGAGGATCGCCACGTACAGGTCATTGGTCCCGGAGGGCACCCGAACACCCACCCGGTCACCGAGACCGACCCCGGCGACCGCGAGCCTGCGCCGCAGGGTCTCCACCTCGACGGCCAGCGCACGGTAGGTGAGCTGCGTCGTGCCGTCGTCCAGGGCGAGTTCGTCCGGATGCGAGCGTACGGACGCGTCGAAGACGTCCACGAGCGTGCGTGGAGAGGCGGCCGGCCCCCCGGAGAAGCGTGCCGTATCACCGAACCGCTCGCGGATCTCTTCGTCGAGCAGACCGAGAGCACTGCTCTCGTGTATGGCTGCCATCGGGTCCTCGCGTCTCGATCCCGGAAGCCTCCGGGGCGCTGGCGGGCCCGCAGGTCTGCCTGGGGTTGTCCGGCTCCAGCTCCGTAACAAGCCGGAAATATTAGTACGACGCTAGGCTCGACCCCTGTTGCCGACCACTCGGAAAGGCCGTTCGGAGGGCCCCTAGATCATCGCGAACCGCCGATGACCAGCCGGTTCGTCCGCCGAACGAGAGATGCCCCACAACCATGCCTTCGACGTGTCCCAGGGGTGGCTGCCGAGGGGGCAGGCGCGCGCCGACGGGGCTGCCGACGGGGGCCGGGCGACTCCCCATTCGCGCCGGAAAAGCAAAAAACCCCTGGTGAACAGGGGTTTCAGCTGGTGTCCGAGGGGGGACTTGAACCCCCACGCCCGATAAAGGGCACTAGCACCTCAAGCTAGCGCGTCTGCCATTCCGCCACCCGGACAAGGTGTCTGCCGTGCGGGGTTTCCCCGCGGCGACAGAGGAAACATTACCAGGCTTCCGAAGGTGGCCGATCACCCCCCGCCCGGGTCGTGAACGGCGTGTGACGGGCCGGGACCGGTCTTGGGGTGCGGCCCGGGGGAGGGGGAGGATGAGGGGAAGCACCAGCAGCGACGGCGCGGAGGAAGCAGCGTGAGCGAGACGGACACGACCAGGCACGTCACCGGCGAGGACGAGGTCGTGGACCTCTGCCGCGAGCTGATCCAGATCGACACCAGCAACTACGGCGACCACTCGGGACCGGGCGAGCGCAAGGCGGCCGAGTACGTCGCCGAGAAGCTCGCCGAGGTGGGCCTTCAGCCGCAGATCTTCGAGTCGCACCCGGGGCGCGCCTCCACGGTGGCCCGCATCGAGGGGGAGGATCCGTCCCGGCCCGCGCTGCTGATCCACGGCCACCTCGACGTCGTACCGGCCAACGCGACCGACTGGACCCACAACCCCTTCTCCGGCGAGGTCGCGGACGGGTGCGTGTGGGGGCGTGGTGCCGTCGACATGAAGGACATGGACGCGATGACCCTCGCGGTCGTCCGTGACCGGCTGCGCAGCGGGCGCAGGCCGCCCCGCGACATCGTCCTCGCCTTCCTCGCGGACGAGGAGGCGGGCGGCAAGTACGGCGCGCGGCACCTGGTCGACAACCACGCCGGCCTTTTCGAGGGCGTCACCGAGGCGATCAGCGAGGTGGGCGGGTTCTCGTTCACCGTGAGCGAGCAGCGGCGGCTCTATCTGATCCAGACGGCCGAGAAGGGCATGCACTGGATGAAGCTGACCGTGGCCGGCACCGCCGGGCACGGCTCGATGATCCACCGGGACAACGCGATCACCGAACTGTCGGAGGCGGTCGCGCGGGTGGGCCGGCACAAGTTCCCGGTGCGGGTCACCAAGACCACCCGGGCGTTCCTCGACGAACTCGGCGACGCGCTCGGCACCGAACTCGACCCGGAGGACATGGAGTCGACCCTCGCCCGGCTCGGCGGCATCGCCAAGCTCATCGGCGCGACCTTGAGCAACACGGCCAACCCCACGCAGCTCGGCGCCGGCTACAAGGTCAACGTCATTCCCGGCGAGGCCACCGCGCACGTCGACGGGCGTTTCCTGCCCGGGCACGAGGAGGAGTTCCTCGCCGACCTCGACCGGATTCTCGGCCCGAAGGTGCGGCGCGAGGACGTGCACGCCGACAAGGCCGTCGAGACCACCTTCGACGGGGCGCTGGTGGAGGCCATGCAGTCCGCGCTGCTGGCCGAGGACCCCGCCGCCAAGGCGATCCCCTACATGCTTTCCGGCGGAACGGACGCCAAGTCCTTCGACGACCTGGGCATCCGCGGCTTCGGCTTCGCGCCGCTCAAGCTGCCGCCGGAGCTGGACTTCGCGGGCATGTTCCACGGCGTCGACGAGCGGGTGCCGGTGGACGGGCTGAAATTCGGCGTGCGGGTGCTGGACCGGTTCATCGACGCGTCCTGAATTGCCTGAGTGAAACGACACTTCTGTATTCGCTCGGGCGTGCGGAAACCGGCCGGGAAGAGTGAATGCGACCATAAGCTCGTAGCTCCATTACTCCCTCCTCGTTACTGATGATGTGATCCGCTACTTGGGATCGCATTGCCAACAAGGAGGAATAATGATCAAGAAGGTCGTCGCTGCTGCGGCTGCCACCGGTGGACTGGTTCTCGCGGGCGCGGGCGTCGCCGCCGCCGACGCGGGTGCTCAGGGTGCCGCCGTGCACTCTCCGGGTGTCCTGTCCGGCAACGTGGTTCAGGTGCCTGTTCACGTCCCGGTGAACGTCTGCGGCAACACGGTCTCCGTGATCGGGCTGCTGAACCCCGCCTTCGGCAACACCTGCGTCAACAAGTGATGTTGTGCCTCGCCCCCTAAGGGGCTGAGCCCGTCGGCCCCGGAGCGCGTGCCATGCGCTCCGGGGCCGACGGGCCTTTCGGAACGGTTCTTTTCCGACGTCGAGAATTCGGGACAAGGTCGAAGGCAGGGATTCAACGAATGCGACAGGTCACCCGCAAGGGCCTGATGACCGTGGCGGCCGCGACCGGCGTGATCGCCGCCGCGGGCAGCGCCGCCCACGCAACCGGCTCGGGTGCGAGCGGCTCCAGTTCGAACTCGCCCGGCGTGCTGTCGGGCAACACGGTGCAGGCGCCGGTGAACGCGCCGGTGAACGTCTGCGGCAACACGGTCAACGTCGTCGGGGTCCTCAACCCGGCGATGGGCAACAAGTGCGTCAACACCGGAGTCAAGAGCGGCGGCAGCGGCTCGTCCGGCGGATACGGCGACTCCGGCGGCTCCGGGGGTTCGGGGGGCTCCTACGCGGGCGGTCACACCGACGGCTCGCCGGGCGTCGGCTCGGGCAACCACGTCGAGGTGCCGATCGACGCGCCGGTGAACGTCTGCGGCAACAGCGTCAACGTCATCGGGATCGGCAACACGGCCACGGACAACGACTGCGCGAACGGGGGCGGTTCCGGCGGCGGGCACCCCAGCACGCCTCCGGGAGGCGGCGACGGCACGACGCCGCCCGGAACCCCGGACCAGCCCGGCAACCCCGGGCATCCCGGCGACCCCGGACAGCCCGGTGACCCCGGCGACCCGAACACCCCGGAGAACCCGGTGGAGCCCGGCCGCCCCGGTGCTCCGAACACGCCGCCCCCCTCGGGCGGGGAGACGCCGGGCGGCTCCTCGCACGCCAACCAGCCGGGAGCCCAGTCGGTCATCCAGCCCCAGGGCGCCGCGCAGCTCGCGGACACCGGCAGTGACCTGCCGATGGGTCTCGTCCTCCCCATGGGCGCGGGGGCGCTGCTGGCGGGCGCGGTGCTCTACCGGAAGGCACGCGCCTCGGCGTAACCCGGCACCACCCGCACAACTCGTGCACGGCGACTGAAAATACCGCGAACTTCCCCGGTGGTACGCACGACGGGGCGGGCCCTGACTCGGTGGGCCCGCTCCGTTTCCGTCGCCTCAGCTCACCACGTGGCGCGTACCTGGCGGATGATCCGCCGGCGCAGCCGCACCCTGCGGCTGCCGTCGCGCAGCAGGCTCAGGCGGTCCAACTCCCAGTGTCCGTACTCGGCATGGTCCGTCAGCAGGCGTGTGGCGTCCTTGCGGGAGACTCCGCGCGGTACGTACACGTCGACAAATTCGTATTCCGGCATCGCATCTATTGTGCGGGCAGAGCCCCTGTACGGATAGCGTCTGCACTATGTCTGATGCTGCGCAGCCCACCGCTGCCGAGGTACGCGCCGCCGCCGAGGCGGTCAAGACCGCGCTCGACCGCCACCTGGCCGCGGTCGAACGCCGGTCGGGGGAGGACGACCCGGCCGTCTACGAGGCGTTCAACGAGCTGGCCGCGGCCGCGGAGGTGTACGACGAACTGCTCTACGACCGTTATGACGAGGTCACGCCTTTCGAGATCCCCGGAGCGGACGATTCGCTGCCGCCGTACACGGGCCCCGAGGAACCGAACGCGCTGAGCGTGCTGATCCGCCGCGACTACGCCGTGGTGGAACCGCAGCGGCTGCTGGCCCAGGCCCAGCGGATCGAGGCGGCGGACTACGAGGCGGACGCGGGCACCGAGGCCTCCGGCACGGTCCACGGCGCGATGGGCATCCTGTTCGGCGAGTTCGAACCGGACGAGATCGCCTCCCGGCACAAGGAGTTCGGCCTGGAGGAGGGCGACTCCACGCTCTGGGTGACGGCCGCGGACGAACCGGCCGACCCCGGCGAGTGGCTGGAGGCACCGTTCGAGCAGATCGACCCCCAGCGAGTGGTCTGCCGCTTCGACGTCAGCGCGGTCTTCGACGAGGAGATCGACGACGGTGACGACGGTGACGACGAGGAGGACGAGGCCGACGACCTCGACACGGACGCGGACCTGGACGAGGACGAGGATCTCGAGCCGCTGGACGCGGATCGCCGAGCATGAGACCGACCACGGCGGCGGCCCCGGAGCCCGAACTCCGGGGGCCGCCGCCGTCGTCATGGAGTCGTCGCCCCAGGCCGTTCTCCGGTCAGCCGGTGGCCGTCGGGACCTGCGGGGCGAGCAGGGTGGGCAGGCGGGTGGTGCGGGGCTTGGCCGGGATCTCGGCCACGGCCCGGGGCAGCGCCTGTTCCGCGCCGTGAACCACGGACAGATGCCGCTCCGCCCGCCCGAACGCCGTGTACACCCACGGCCGGCTGAGCGCCTGCGCGGCGTCGCCGGGCAGCACCACGACCACCGCCGGCCACCGGCCGCCCACCGCCTGGTGCGCGGTCAGCGCCCAGCCGTGCCGCACAGACTGTTCCACCCGCTCCTTCGGTACGACGACGGCCTCGCCGGCGCACGACAGGTGCAGCCCCTCGGCGTCGGCCTTCACCACGCGACCCGGCAGCGTACGGCCCGGTGCGGGGGAGTAGACGATCCGGTCGCCGGGGTCGAAGCCGCCGAAGCGGCCGGGACCCGGGTTGAGCCGCTCCTTCAGCGCCGCGTTCAGCACGCGCGTGCCGGCCGCGCCGCCATGGCCCGGCGTGATCACCTGGGTGTCCTCCGACGGTACGCCGATCGCCCGCGGCACCGAGTCCGCGACCAGCTGCACGGCCCGGTGCACGGCCTCGCCCGCGTCGCGCACGGGCACGATCACGACCTCCTTGCCGGGTGCCTCGACCTGATGGAGCTCGCCGATGCCGATACCGGAGACCAGTTCGCCGAGCGGGCCGGGGTCCGGCCGCCGGGAGGCGACCTGCGGGCAGACCCGTGCCGCCAGCAGATCGGCGAACACCCGCCCGGGACCGGCGGACCACAGCACCGCCGGGTCGCCGGCCAGCACCAGCCGGGCGCCGTCCGGCAGCGACTCCGCGAGCAGCGCCGCAGTCTCCACATCCAGCTGGGGCGCGTCGAGCACGACGAGCAGGCCGAGGTCCAGCGTGCCGTCGGCGTCCCGGCCCGGCCCCTCGGCGCCGGAGAGCAGCCCGGCGACGGTGGCGACGGTCGGCTCGGGCGCGTCCGGCGCGTCGGCCCGGCCCACCAGGCCCGCGAAGCGCTCACGGCCGATCGGGCTGTGGGCGGCGGCCCAGGCACGCAACCCGAGACCACGAGCCGCATCCAGCAACGCCGCGGGCTCCGCCAGTGAGGCCTCCCCGCCGGTGTGCAGAACCAGACCGTGCCCCGCGACCGCACGGATCAGCTCGGCGGCGGACCCTCCGGCCGAGGCGGCGGCCCGCTCCCACTCCGCACCCGAACCGTCCTCCTTCGGCACGGAGTTGATCACCCGGGCCAGCCCGTCGGCGAGGCTCTCCTCCGCGAGGGCGTACCTCTCAAGACCCACGAGAACCCGGACCGGCCGCTCCTCTTCCTCCTCCGGTTCCGGAGCGGTTGGGTCGAGGGCGTCCTGGAAGACCAGGGCGTCACCCTCGGCGAGGGCGCTGTGGACGGCCGCGTCGGGATCCGGCACGCTCCGCTGGGCCAGCGCGGCGGTGAGCGCCGACATCTCCAGGGCGGTGTGCCCGGCGAGGGCCGCCTGTTCCAGCAGCCAGACGGTGACCGCCCGCCCGCGCCGCTCGTCGTCCGGCCCGCACTCCGCACCCAGCAACGCGCGCGCGAACCCGTCGGCCTGCTCGGGCCGCACACCGCCGACCCGCAGCAACTGCCAGGGATCCGCCCGCAGCAACTCACCGGCACCCTCGCCAAGAAGCGAGGCGACCTGCGGCGCGAGCCCATCCGGCGCCCCACCCTCGCTCAGCACCAGCCGCACCGCTTCGACGGTCTCCGGCGCGGGACCCGCCGCCACCGCGGCGGCACTGGCGGACACCGGCTGGGGCCTCGGCTCCGCCTCGGTCCGGCGTGGCGTGGGCTCGGGCTCCCGGAAGACGGTGGCCACGGGCTTCGCACCACTCTCCACAGCCCGTACGGCGGCGAGAAGATCGGCGGCCGTCCCACTGAGCTTGGTCCCGCTGGCGATGCGCTTCTTCTCGGCCTTCCGCTTCTCGATCCGCTCCCGCTCGAGCTGCTGGGCGGCCAACTCGGCCTCGGCCTCGGACAACTGAGCCGCGTCCTTGCCTGCCTCGGCGTCTCCGGCCGTGCCGCCCTCAGCAGCGTCACCGCCCTCGGCGTCTCCGGCCTCGGCGTCTCCGGCCTCCGGGCCGCCGCCCTCCTCGGCGTCGCCCGGCGTCCCCGGCTCGGCGTCCACAGCTTCCTCGGCGGGCTCCGGCTCCGTGCTCACAGCGTGCTCCAGTCGTGATCGGGATAGCGGTGCACGGGCGCCGACACGTCGTCGAGCGCCCGGCAGATCTCGTCAGGAAGACTAAGGGCCTCCACTGACAATGCCGCCGTGAGCTGCTGTGCGTTGCGCGAGCCGACGATCGGCGCGGCCACGCCCGGCCGGTCGCGGACCCAGGCGAGAGCCACCTGGAGCGGCGTCACCGCCAGCCCGTCCGCCGCCGTCGTCACGGCGTCCACGATCCGGCTCGCGGTGTCGTCGAGGTACGGCGCGACGAAGGGCGCCAGGTGCTCCGAAGCACCTCGCGAGTCGGCGGGCGTCGAGTGCCGGTACTTGCCCGTGAGCACGCCGCGTCCGAGCGGGGACGAGGGAAGCATGCCGATCCCGGAATCCATCGCGGCCGGCAGCACCTCGCGCTCGACACCACGCTGGAGCAGCGAGTACTCCATTTGCGTACTCGCCAGCCGGGTCCGTGTGCCCGGCGCCGCGAGCTGCCAGGTCGCGGCCTTGGCGAGCTGCCAGCCGCAGAAGTTGGAGACGCCCGCGTACCGGGCCCGCCCGCTGCCGACCGCCAGGTCCAGCGCGTGCAGGGTCTCCTCCAACGGGGTGTCCGGGTCGAAGGCGTGGACGTGCCACACGTCGACGTAGTCCGTGCCGAGCCGGTCCAGCGAGGCGTCCAGCGCGGAGAGCAGATGCCCGCGCGAGCCGTCGAACCGACGATCCGGGTCGGGCACGCTGCCGGCCTTCGTCGAGATGACCAGGTCCCGACGCGGCACCAGGCCTTCTATGAGGCGTCCGAGCAGATACTCGGCCTCTCCGTCGCCGTACACGTCCGCCGTGTCGACGAGGGTCCCGCCGGCTTCCCAGAACGTCTTCAAGAGGTCCGCGGCGTCGTGCTCGTCGGTGTCCCGACCCCACGTGAGCGTGCCGAGCCCGATCCGTGACACACGCAGGCCGGTGCGGCCGAGATGCCTCTGCTCCATGAACGCCGAGATTACTGGCCAGAACCTGCCGTGTGGGGGCCTGTGGATATCCAGTTTCCTCATGGCCGGAGGTGGTTCCAGGCACGCTAAGGTCTTCCCCAAGAGACGTTACTGATCGGTAAGGGGATTCGGCATGCAGCTCGGGATCAACCTCGGCTACTGGGGCGCCGGCATGGACGCGGACAATCTCGCCGTCGCCCAGGAGGCCGACCGGCTCGGCTACGCCGTCTGCTGGGCCGCCGAAGCCTACGGCTCCGACGCGGCCACCGTGCTCACCTGGGTCGCCGCCAAGACCGAGCGCATCGACGTGGGCTCGGCCATCTTCCAGATCCCGGCCCGCCAGCCGGCCATGACCGCGATGACCGCGGCCACCCTCGACTCGCTCTCCGGCGGCCGCTTCCGCCTCGGCCTCGGCGTCTCCGGCCCCCAGGTCTCCGAGGGCTGGTACGGCGTCAAGTTCGACAAGCCCCTCTCCCGCACCCGCGAGTACGTCGAGATCATCCGCAAGGCGATGACCCGGGAACGGCTCTCCTACGAGGGCGAGCACTGGACCCTGCCCCTGCCCGGCGGCCCCGGCAAGCCCATCAAGCTCACCGTGCACCCCCAGCGCGAGCACATCCCGCTCTACATCGCCGCCATCGGCCCGAAGAACCTCGAACAGACCGGCGAGATCGCCGACGGCGCCCTGCTGATCTTCCCCTCCGCCGATCATCTCGAGGACACCGCGATCAAGTACCTCCGCGCCGGCCGCGAGAAGGCCGGCAAGACCCTCGACGGCTTCGACGTCTGCCCGACCCTGCCGCTCGCCGTGGGCGACGACAAGGACGTGACCGCCCTCGCCGACACCTTCCGCCCGTACACCGCGCTGTACGTCGGCGGCATGGGCAGCCGCAAGCAGAACTTCTACAACCAGCTGGCCCAGCGCATGGGCTACGAGAAGGAAGCCGCGGAGATCCAGGACAAGTACCTCTCCGGCGACAAGCAGGGCGCCGCGACAGCCGTACCGCACGACCTGATCGACAAGACGACCCTGCTGGGCTCGGTCGACCGGATCGCGGACCGGATGAAGGCCTACGCCGAGGCCGGAGTCACCACCCTCACCCTCGCCCCGGCGGGTTTCACACTCGACGAGCGGATCGCCTCACTCCGCGCCGGCACGGAGGCCATGGAACGCGCCGGCCTCGCGTAACACACGGTTCGACCACCGGAGGTTTCCGCGGCCGTGGTGGGGGCTCGGGGGTCGACCCCGCCACGGCCGTCACGCGGAACAACGCGCTCGAGCCCGCGCGGTTACGCCGCCGCGCGCCCCTGAGGGTCCTCCTTTCGACGGAGTTGTCCGACACAACTGTTGCAGCACCCCTCGCGCCGCATTTGACTCGTTCTTTGCGGAGTCCTGCGGAGAGCCCGGCAGAGAGGTGCCCACGATGCTTTCGGCCAAGAGTCTGTTCGAAGAGATCCTCGACAACGACGAGTCCTTCCGCCTGTTCTGCTCCATCGCGGCCAGCGGGGAGTCACAGGGCGGCTGGGAAAACGCCCGCATCGCCGCGCTCGTCCCCGAGACCGAGCGCGCACTGGCCCCCAAGATCACCCGGCACGGCGCGGACGAGGACAAGCACGGGCGGATCTTCAACGCCCTGCTGAAGAAGCGCCATCTCGAACCCGTCCCGGTCCCGCCCGAGACGGACTACACGATGCTGCTGGAGAAGCACGGCATCGGTCTCGCCCACGACAAGCTCAAGAGCGACGAGCCCCTCACCGTCCAGGACATCGTCACCTACCTGTCGCACAGCCGGGTCACCGAGCAGCGCGCCGCGGAACAGATGGAGCTGCTGCGCAAGCACTTCGCCGAC
Source organism: Streptomyces sp. NPDC002838 (assembly GCF_040295365.1). Lineage (NCBI taxonomy): Bacteria > Bacillati > Actinomycetota > Actinomycetes > Kitasatosporales > Streptomycetaceae > Streptomyces > Streptomyces sp. NPDC002838. The sequence goes on from NZ_JBEOVF010000018.1 coordinate 163,817, forward strand.
CACTCCGACATTGGCCGGGCGGTCAAGATGATCTCCAACGACGAGGACAACCACCTCGCCTACTGCCATGAGGAACTGCTGCGCCTCGCGGCCGCCGGGCACGGCCGGGCCATCCAGCGGACGCTGCGCGAGTGCGCCCTCGCCGAGATCCGGATCTACCGGGACGTCAGCCTCGCCGTCATGGTCCACATGGGCCGCGTCCTCGGCTGGCCGAGGACGAAGTCGGCGGTGCTGGCGGCGGGCATCCACGCGGTGTACGCGTACGAGCGGATCGCGGGCTGGCGCCGGATGGTGTCCCTGAAGATGCCGGAACGCCGCGACGCCCTGGGCGGCCCCGCGACCTCGGCGCCGGAGCTCGCCTGAGCTCATCCGAGCTCGCCCGAGGGGAGCGTCCCTACAACCACCCCCGCCTCTTGAACAGCCGATACACCCCCACCTCCAGGGCGGCCATCAGCCCGATCAACGCCGGATAGGACCACACCCAGCGCAACTCCGGCATGTGGTCGAAGTTCATGCCGTAGATCCCCGCGATCATCGTGGGGATCGCGGCCATGGCCGCCCACGCGGAGATCTTCCGCATGTCGTCGTTCTGCCGGACGCTCATCTGCGCCAGATGCGCGGAGAGGATGTCGGAGACCAACCGGTCGAGGCCCTCCACGGACTCGTTCACGCGCGTGAGATGGTCGCTGACGTCACGGAAGAAGGGCCGTGCCTCGTCGTTCACGAACGGCACCGCGCCACCGAACGCCCCCACGCCCGCCAGACGCGACACCGGCAGCGTCAGTGGCCCGGTCGCCCGCCGGAACTCCAGGATCTGCCGCTTGAAGGTGTAGATCCGGGACGCGGTGTGGCGCGAGCCGCCGCCGTCCGGCGAGAACACCTCCGCCTCCAGCTCCTCCAGGTCGGTCTGCAGTTCGGTCGCCACGTCCAGGTAGTGGTCGACGACGGCGTCGGCGACCGCGTAGAGCACGGAGGTCGGCCCCTCGCCGAGCATCTCGGATTCCTGCTCCAGCCGCCGCCGTACGGCGCTCAGCGGGGAGCCCTCGCCGTGGCGGACGGTCACGACGAAGGAGTCGCCGAGGAAGAGCATGACCTCGCCGGTGGAGACGGCGTCGCTCTTCGGCTCGTACACCACCGGCTTGAGGACGAGGAACAGCGAGTCGTCGTAGACCTCCAGCTTGGGCCGCTGATGGGCCTTCAGCGCGTCCTCCACGGCCAGCGGATGGAGCCCGAACTCCGCGGTGACATGGTCGAACTCGTTCTCGGACGGCTCGTGCAGCCCGATCCACACGAACCCGCGCGCGGCCCGTGCCTCGGCAAGAGCGTCGGACAGGTCCTCGGGGCCCTCCGTCCGGTGTCCGTCCCGGTAGATGGCACAGTCGACGATCACGGAGCGCATTCTCCCGCCGCCCGGCAGCCCCGGCCCCTGTACGGACGCCTACGCTGGTCCGCATGCCCACGCTGATCCTCGTCCGGCACGGACGATCCACCGCCAACACCGAGGGACTGCTCGCCGGGTGGACACCCGGCGTCGTCCTCGACGAGCGCGGCGCCGCCCAGGCCGCCGCGCTGCCCGGGCGCCTGGCCGGGCTGCCGATCGCCGAGGTCGTCACCAGTCCGCTGGAGCGCTGTCAGGAGACGATCCGGCCGCTGCTCGAGGCCCGGCCCGAGCTGCGCGCGCACACCGACGAGCGGATCGGGGAGTGCCACTACGGCGACTGGTCCGGCCGCAAGCTCGCCGAGTTGAAGGACGAGCCGCTGATGGAGGTCGTGCAGACGCACCCGTCGGCGGCCGCGTTCCCCGGCGGCGAGTCGATGCGGGCGATGCAGACGCGCGCCGCTGAGGCGGTGCGTGAGTGGAACGCGCGCGTGGAGCGCGATCACGGCGCCGACGCCGTCTACCTGATGTGTTCGCACGGCGACATCATCAAGTCGCTCGTGGCGGACGCACTCGGACTTCATCTCGACCTCTTCCAGCGGATTTCCGTTGAACCGTGTTCCATCACCGCGATCCGCTACACACGCCTGAGGCCGTTTCTCGTTCGCCTCGGGGACACCGGTGATTTCGTCTCCCTGGTGCCGCGCGAGGAGCCCCCGGCCGGCGATGCGACGGTCGGTGGCGGCGCGGGCGCACCGTGATCGTCCGGAGCAGTAGGGTGAAGCGGTCGAAGCAGCGCCGTACTCACGATTCCAATGGAGACAGGACGTGTCCCGTCAGGTGTTCCTCTATGACCCCCCGGACCGCTTCGTGGCCGGTACGGTCGGACTGCCCGGACGCCGTACGTTCTTCCTCCAGGCCACCGCCGGCTCCCGGGTGACCAGCGTGGCCCTGGAGAAGACCCAGGTCGCCGCCCTTGCCGAGCGCATGGACGAGCTTCTGGACGAGGTCGTACGCCGTAGCGGCGGCAGCGCCGCCGTCCCGGCCGTGGCGCCCACCGAGATCTCCGACACCGCCCCCCTGGAAACCCCTGTCGAGGAGGAGTTCCGGGTCGGCACCATGGCGCTGGCCTGGGACGGCGAGGAGCAGCGCATGATCGTCGAGGCGCAGGCCCTCGTGGAACTCGACGCCGACTCCGACGAGGATCTCGCCGAGGCCGAGGAGCGGCTGCTCCAGGACGAGGAGAACGGACCCCCGATGCTGCGGGTCAGACTCACCGGCGCGCAGGCCCGGGCCTTCGCCAGGCGCGCCCTCGACGTCGTCAACGCCGGGCGGCCGCCGTGCCCGCTGTGCAGCCTCCCGCTCGACCCGGAAGGACACGTATGTCCGCGCCAGAACGGATACCGCCGCGGAGCGTGACGACCACCGGCGCGATGTCGACCGAGCCGTTCGCCGAGTTGCTCGCCGAGGGCGAGCTGACCGTGCGCGGCCGCATCCGGGACGCGTCCAACGCGGCGCTGTACTGCACGGTCTCCCACCAGGGCCGCGAGGCCGCCTGCATCTACAAGCCGGTGGCCGGGGAGCGGCCGCTGTGGGACTTCCCCGACGGGACCCTCGCCCAGCGCGAGGTCGCCGCGTACGAGGTCTCGGAGGCGACCGGCTGGGGACTCGTACCGCCCACGGTGCTGCGGGACGGGCCCTACGGCGAGGGCATGTGCCAGCTGTGGATCGACGCGACGCCCGAGGCCGAACTGCTCGCGCTGATCGACGCGGAGGAGCCGGAGCCCGGCTGGAAGGCGATCGGCTTCGCCGAGGTCGGTGAGGGACGGACCGCGCTGCTCGTGCACGCCGACGACGAGCGGCTGCGCCGGCTCGCCGTGCTGGACACCGTGATCAACAACGCGGACCGCAAGGGCGGCCACCTGCTGCCCGCCGCCGAGGGCCGTCTGTACGGCATCGACCACGGGGTCACCTTCAACGTCGAGAACAAGCTGCGGACCCTGCTGTGGGGGTGGGCCGGGGAGCCGCTGACAGGGGAGTCCGTCGACGTACTCGAAGCCCTCAAGGAGGCGCTCAGGGCGTCGGGCGCGCTGGCGGTGCGGCTGGCCGGACTGATCACCGCCGCCGAAATCGACGCCACGCGCGCGCGTGTCGACGCGTTGCTGGCCACGGGGAAGCACCCGGAGCCCAGCGGGGAGTGGCCGGCCATTCCGTGGCCGCCGGTGTAGTCGTGGGGCCGCGGCGGCGGCACACGGTCCCGTATCGCGCAAGAACGCCTTACCGGCCGTCCGGCCCGGTCCGGTTCGTATACGGAACATCCGTCCGGTTAGGCTCATGACATGCATGCCTGGCCCGCTTCCGAGGTCCCCGCCCTGCCTGGTCAGGGCCGCGACCTGAGGATCCACGACACCGCGACCGGCGGCCCGGTCACCCTCGCCCCCGGTCCCGTCGCCCGTATCTACGTCTGCGGCATCACGCCGTACGACGCCACCCACATCGGTCACGCGGCGACCTACAACGCGTTCGACCTCGTGCAGCGCGTGTGGCTCGACACCAAGCGGCAGGTTCACTACGTCCAGAACGTCACCGACGTCGACGATCCGCTCCTGGAGCGGGCGCAGCGTGACGACATCGACTGGGTCGCCCTCGCCGAGAAGGAGACGGCTCTCTTCCGCGAGGACATGACCGCTCTGCGGATGCTGCCCCCTCAGCACTACATAGGCGCGGTCGAGGCGATACCCGGCATCGTGCCGCTCGTCGAGCGGCTGCGGGAGGCCGGCACCGCCTACGAACTCGAAGGGGACATCTACTTCTCCGTCGAGTCCGACCCCCACTTCGGCGAGGTGTCCCACCTGGACGCCGCCGCCATGCGACTGCTGTCCGCCGAGCGCGGCGGCGACCCCGACCGTCCGGGCAAGAAGAACCCGCTCGACCCGATGCTGTGGATGGCCGCCCGCGAGGGCGAGCCCAGCTGGGACGGAGCGTCGCTCGGGCGCGGGCGGCCCGGCTGGCACATCGAGTGCGTGGCCATCGCCCTCGACCACCTCGGCATGGGCTTCGACGTCCAGGGCGGCGGCTCCGACCTCGTCTTCCCGCACCACGAGATGGGCGCCTCGCACGCCCAGGCGCTGACCGGCGAGTTCCCCATGGCCAAGGCGTACGTCCACGCCGGCATGGTCGCCCTGGACGGCGAGAAGATGTCCAAGTCCAAGGGGAACCTGGTCTTCGTGTCGCAGCTGCGGCGCGACGGCGTCGACCCCGCCGCCATCAGGCTGGCGCTGCTCGCCCACCACTACCGGGCCGACTGGGAGTGGACCGACCAGGTCCTCCAGAACGCCCTGGCCCGGCTCGACCGTTGGCGGGCCGCCGTGTCGCGGCCCGACGGTCCGCCCGCCGAGGCGCTCGTCGAGGAGATCCGCGAGGCTCTCGCCGCCGACCTGGACGCGCCGGCCGCACTGGCCGCCGTAGACCGGTGGGCGGTTCTTCAGCAGGAACAGGGCGGTACGGACGAGGGCGCCCCCGGCGTCGTGTCGCGAGCCGTGGACGCGCTGCTGGGCGTGGCGTTGTAGCCGACGCCGGGTTCACATGAGCGAGGAAGGGGCGTTTGCCCCTGCGGGGAAGCGCCCCTTCCGTCTTCAGGAGCGGGTCAGATCCGCTGGATCCGTACCACGGCCTGGCGGATCTCGGCAGACGGGTGGTTGAGGTTGCGCCAGCCGCCGGCCACGAACAGCCGGAGCCGCGGCGGGAATTCACGCGGATACGGTCGCCGATCCGCTGGGAGGCGGGCCGGCCCGGCGTGTCCTGCTGCGGGGAACCTGTGGCCCGCAGTACCGCGCGGGTGCGGTCGGGGCACATCGGCGGCTGGGCTGCCGCCTTGAGCACGCCCTGGAGCGCGGCCAGCGCGCCGACCACCACCGGAGAGGCGGAGGAGGTCCTCGAGAACGTGTCCGGGCCGTGGTCGCGGCTGTGCGTGCCGGGCGGCGAGGCGCCCGCGCCGACCAGGACGGCGCCGGAGGAGGCGTTGGACGGGTTGAACGGGTCGCGCCACCACCCCGGGAACTCGTCCAAACGGCGCTCGTACACCCCGTCGTCGAGCGACTCGCCGCCGTGGCCCGCGGCCGCCACGACGAGGACGCCCTTGGCGGTCGCGTACCGGACGGCCGCGAAGTCGTCCGGCCACCACTCGAGCGCGATGTAGCCGCGCTGGTCGTCGCGCTCCTCGAAGTCGAACCGCGTTCCGGGACGGTGGAGTTCGACCAGCACGATGTGGCCGGGCGTGAGCCGGTCGGCCGCCGCCCGGATGGCGACCGCGGTGCCGATGCCCTGGAAGGGCGCGGCCGCGGTCACCGCCTCCGGCACGATGCCGGTGACGCCGTGCTCGTTCCGGTCGCCGCCGGTCACACCGATCACGGCGGTGCCGTGGTTGCGCCAGGCCAGGTCGGTCAGCGGGGGTGCCGACGACGACTCCGGCGAGCTTGGCGGCCAGGTCCTCGTGGCCCAGCTGCCAGCCGCCCTCGACGTCGATCACCGTCACCCCCTGACCCGATCCACCGGGCCGCTGCCACGCCCAGTGGGACACGCGCCGTGTCGACGCCCGGCAGTGCGGCGATCCGCGCCCGCAGCTCCTGACCGCGTCCCTCCCCGCCGCGTACCCGGTAGAAGAGCGCCAGATCGGGCACGTCCTCGGCCCGCGGAAGCGCATCGGCACCGGCCACCGAGCGGGCCCTGCGCCGGCTGTACCCGCTCGGTCCTCGGGTACCGCTCCCTTCGGTCCGTGCGGGTGCGCCTTCGGGGGGACAACCCAGCACGCCAACGCCAAGCCGTCCAGACCGTCTTCGGCAACTGGGTTTGAGGCAAATACGGCCATAGGCTGCGGAGGCCAGGGGCATGTGATGGGGTGGGAGCGTCTGTTGACCGTTCGGCCGGCCGCAGGCCGGCCCCTTGGCAGAAGGACGCACAGTGGCGCCCACAGAACGTTCCTTCGCACGTCGAAGACTCCTCACCACCGCCGCCGCCCTCTCGGGCGCGGCCCTGCTCGGCGGCACCGCGCACGCGGCCGAAACCGGGCAGCACAGGTGGCCCGCACAGTTCCCGCTGCCCGACGGCTTCCAGCCCGAGGGCATCACCATCGGCACGAAACCCTTCGGGTACTTCGGCTCACTCGCGAACGGCGACATCTACCGGGCGAGCCTCGCCACCGGCCGCGGCTCGGTCCTCAGCAAGGGCCCCGGCGCGGGCCACCCCTCCGTCGGCCTGAAGATCGACCAGCACTGCCGCAGGCTCTTCGTCGCCGGCGGCGTCAGCGGCGAGATCCGCACGATCGACGCCCGCTCCGGCGAGCTCGAGAAGGTGTACGCCACCGGCGGCACCTTCGTGAACGACGTCATCCTCACCCCGGGCGCCGCCTGGTTCACCGACTCGTTCAAGCCGGTGCTCTACAAGCTGCTCCTCGGCCCGCACGGCACGCCCGGTGCCGTGGAGACCGTGCCGCTGAGCGGCGACTGGGCGCAGGGCGCGGACTTCACCGCCAACGGGATCGAGCGCACGCCCGACGGCAGCGCCCTGCTCGTCGTCAACGCCTTCGCGAACGGCGGCAGCCTCATGCGGGTCGACCCGCGCACCGGCGTCGCCCGCACCGTCGACCTCGGCGCGGCCCGACTGCCCAACGGGGACGGCCTGTTGCTGCTCGGCCGGATCCTCTACGCCGTCCAGCAGCAGCAGAACGCGGTCGATGTCTTCCGGCTGAACGCGGCCGGCACCAAGGGCACCGCGATCGCCCGCATCACCGACTCGCGCTTCCGCATCCCGACGACGGTGGCGGCCTGGGGCAAGCGCCTGTACCTGCCCAACGCGCGCTTCGACGTGGAGCCGACGCCTCAGACCGAGTACGACGTGGTGGCGGTCGACCAGGTCTGACGTCCATCTGACGACATCTGACACAGCGGGGGCGGTGCGCACGAAGCGCACCGCCCTCACCGATTCAGTCCTCCGATGAAGAGTCCTCGTCGTCCCCCGGCTTCGGCGGCTTCGGCGGTCGCGTTCGGCCGCTGGGGTTGTCCCCCCGCAGATACGGCGGGCTGTCGCTGCCGTCCGCCGTGGCGTGCCCGCCGGAACCGGCCGGTCCACCACCGCCGTCCCGGCGCCGCAGATACCGCTCGAACTCGCGGGCGATCGCCTCGCCCGACGCCTCCGGCAGCTCCGCGGTGTCCCGGGCCTCCTCCAGCGACTGGACGTACTCGGCGACCTCGCTGTCCTCGGCGGCCAGCTGGTCCACGCCCACCTGCCAGGCACGCGCGTCCTCGGGCAGCTCGCCCAGCGGGATGCGCATGTCGATCAGGTCCTCCAGGCGGTTGAGCAGGGCCAGCGTCGCCTTCGGGTTCGGCGGCTGCGACACGTAATGCGGCACCGCCGCCCACAGCGACACGGCCGGCACGCCCGCGTGTGTGCACGCCTCCTGGAGGATGCCGACGATGCCCGTGGGGCCCTCGTACTTGGTCTCCTCCAGGTCCATACGGCGGGCCAGGTCCGCGTCGGACGTGACGCCGCTGACCGGGACCGGCCGGGTGTGCGGGGTGTCGCCGAGCAGGGCGCCCAGGATCACCACCAGCTCCACACCCAGTTCGTGGGCGAAGCCGAGGATCTCGTTGCAGAACGAACGCCATCGCATCGACGGTTCGATACCTCGGACGAGTACGAGATCGCGAGGCTTCTCGCCGCCGACCCGGACGACCGACAGACGGGTCGTGGGCCACGTGATCTTGCGTACGCCGGCGTCCAACCACACCGTGGGCCGGTTCACCTGGAAGTCGTAGTAGTCCTCGGCGTCCAGCGCCGCGAACACCTCGCCCTTCCATTCCCTGTCCAGATGTGCGACCGCGGTGGAGGCGGCGTCGCCGGCATCGTTCCAGCCCTCGAACGCGGCCACCATGACTGGGTCGATCAGCTCGGGAACTCCCTCCAGCTCGATCACCCAGCGCCTCCTTCCGACGTGCCCTCGCTTAACGACCCAACCTTACGGCGTGCGGCGGGGGCGCCCGCAGCCCCCTTGCACGGGGGAGTGAACGCATCACTGCCCCGATCGCCACCCCGGAACACCCCGGAGTCATCCGAGCTGTCTCGAACGAGGGCCCGGTGCCTCACCGGGACGAGGCCGAGATGTCCCACGAAACGGACCGATGTCCCACGAAGCGGACCAGCCGCCTCACAAGGTGGACCGCAGCCACTGCTCCACGCTCGCGATGTGCACGGTCGCCCACGAGCGGGCCGCCTCCGCGTCCCGGTCGCGCAGGGCGGCCAGGATCGCCCGGTGTTCGTGCAGGGTGCGACTGACCGCGTCCTCCTGGGTCAGCCCGCGCCAGATCCGGGCCCGGGTGGTGGGCCCGGACAGGCCGTCGAGCAGGGAACACAGCACCGAGTTCCCGGAGACCTGCACGATGCCGCGGTGGAAGTCCAGGTCACAGGCGACCAGTTCCTCCACCGACGGGGCGTCGCCGAGCTTGTCCAACTGGGCCGTGAGGGCATCCAGTTGCTGCTCGCTGATCCGGGAGGCCGCCATCGCGGTGGCGGCCGGCTCCAGGATGCGGCGTACGGCCAGGAACTCCAGGACCGTGTCGTCGCGGTGGAAGTCGACGACGAAGCTCAGCGCCTCGAGCAGGAGTTGCGGGTCGAGGCTGGTCACGTACGTGCCGTCGCCCTGGCGCACGTCCAGGATCCGGATCAGCGACAGGGCGCGTACGGCCTCGCGCAGGGAGTTGCGGGACAGGCCCAGTTCGGCGGCGAGTTCGCTCTCCTTGGGCAGCCGGTCGCCGGGGCGCAGCGCGCCGGCGACGATCATGCCCTTGATCTTCTCGATCGCCTCGTCGGTGACTGCCATGGCCGGCCTCCCTGTGGTTCAGGCATGTCCTTCGGACACATCTCGTTCAGACATCCGATGTCTTCCCGCCATTATGGGGTCAGCCGGGTGGGAGGGAGCACCGAACGCCCTGGTCCGGCATGCGAAAGGGGCGGCTCCGTCGGCGTGGAGCCGCCCCTTTCCCGTCGCACCGCCTACTTCTTGTCGAGCAGGTCCCGCACCTTCGCGCGGACGTCGTCCGTCGCCAGACCGCGGATCGTCAGGGTCGTGCGGCGGCGCAGTACGTCGTCCGGCGTCTCGGCCCACTCGTTGTCGCGGGCGTAGACGACCTGGGCCCAGATCTCCGGGGCGTCCGGGTGGACGCGCTCGCTCAGCTCCGGGTTCTCGTTGGCGAGGCGGGCGATGTCGAAGGCCAGCGAACCGTAGTGCGTCGCCAGGTGCCTGGCCGTGTCGGCGGCCATGCGCGGGCCCGGCGCCGGGTGGTCGACCAGCAGACGATGGGCGACCGCACGCGGGTTGGCGACGCCCGGCAGCGGCAGCTTCTTCGGCAGCGAGGAGATCGGCTCGAAGTCGTCGCCCAGCGGATGCCCCGGCAGCGCCTCCAACTTCTGCATGACCGTACGGCCGATGTGCCGGAAGGTCGTCCACTTACCGCCCGCGACCGACAGCATCCCGCCCTTGCCCTCGGTCACCACCGTCTCGCGCTTGGCCTTCGCCGTGTCCCCGGGGCCGCCCGGCAGCACCCGCAGACCCGCGAAGGCGTACGTGATCAGGTCACGGTCCAGCTGCTGGTCCCGGACGGAGAAGGCCGCCTCGTCCAGGATCTGGGCTATGTCCTTGTCGTTGACCGCGACGTCCGCCGGGTCGCCCTCGTACTGCTCGTCCGTGGTGCCCAGCAGGAGCATGTCCTCCCAGGGGAGGGCGAAGGTGATGCGGTACTTGTCGATGGGCGTCGCCAGCGCCGCCTTCCACGGCGACGTCCGCTTCAGGACCAGGTGCGCGCCCTTGGACAGGCGGATGGACGGGGCCGCGTTCGGGTCCTCCAGCCGCCGCAGGTGGTCGACCCAGGGACCGGTCGCGTTCAGGACGAGACGGGCGTTCACTCCGAACTCGTCCCCGGACTGGCGGTCGCGCAGCTCGGCACCCGTCACCCGGCCCTTGGTGAAGCGCAGGCCCGTCACCTCGGCGTGGTTCAGGACCACCGCACCCGCCCCGACGGCCGCACGGACCGTCATCAGCGCCATGCGCGCGTCGTTCATCTGGTCGTCGCCGTACACGGCCACGGCCTTGAGGTTCTCGGTGCGCAGCTCCGGCACGTCCTGCTGGGCCTTGGCGGGGGAGAGCAGGTGCCCCACGCCGTCGCCGAAGGCGGAGAGCATGGAGTACGCGAAGACGCCCGCCCCGAGCTTCGCCGCGCCGTGCGGCCCGCCCTTGTACACGGGGAGGTAGAACGTGAGCGGGTTCGCCAGGTGGGGAGCCACCTGGCGGGAGACCGCACGGCGCTCGAAGTGGTTCTCCGCCACCAGCTTCACCGCGCCGGTCTGCAGATAGCGCAGACCGCCGTGGAGCAGCTTGGAGGAGGCGGACGACGTGGCACCGGCGAAGTCGCCGGCGTCGACCAGAGCCACCCTGAGGCCGGACTGCGCGGCGTGCCAGGCGGTGGAGATGCCCAGGATGCCGCCGCCGATCACGAGAAGGTCGTACGACGCCTTGGCGAGCTGCTCCCGGGTCTCGGCCCGGCTCGGGTTCGAACCGGAGGCCGGGCGCGTACCGAGGGCAGTCACGGACTGCAGGGTGGACTGACTGGTCATTCGGGTTCTTACTCCTCGTCCTCGAGCCAGCCCATGGTCCGCTCGACGGCCTTGAGCCAGCTCTTGTACTCACGGTCGCGGGTCTCCGCGTCCATGCGGGGGGTCCACTCGGCGGCCCGGCGCCAGTTGGCACGCAGGTCGTCGGTGCTGGTCCAGAAGCCGACGGCGAGACCGGCGGCGTAGGCGGCGCCGAGGCAGGTGGTCTCGGCGACCATCGGGCGCACCACGGGGGCGTCCACGAAGTCCGAGAGGGTCTGCATCAGCAGGTTGTTGGAGGTCATGCCGCCGTCGACCTTGATCGCCGCGAGTTCCACGCCGGAGTCCTTCGTCATGGCGTCGGTGATCTCACGGGTCTGCCAGGCCGTGGCCTCCAGGACGGCGCGCGCCAGGTGCGCCTTGGTGACGTACCGGGTCAGGCCGGCGATCACGCCACGGGCGTCGGAGCGCCAGTACGGGGCGAACAGGCCGGAGAAGGCCGGCACGAAGTACGCGCCGCCGTTGTCCTCGACCGACAGCGCGAGCGTCTCGATCTCGGCGGCCGTGGAGATGAGGCCCATCTGGTCGCGCATCCACTGCACCAGCGAACCGGTGACGGCGATCGAGCCCTCCAGGGCGTAGACCGGCTTGTCGTCACCGATGCGGTAGCCGACCGTGGTCAGCAGGCCGTTGTACGAGTTGACCGGCTTCTCACCGGTGTTCATCAGCAGGAAGGTGCCGGTGCCGTACGTCGACTTGGCCTCGCCCTCGGCGAAACAGGTCTGGCCGAACAGGGCCGCCTGCTGGTCGCCGAGCGCGGAGGCGACGGGAATGCCGCCGAGGACGTCGCCGAGCTTGCCGCCGGTGACCTCGCCGTAGACCTCGGCGGAGGAGCGGATCTCGGGCAGCATCTGCTTCGGCACGCCGATGGACTCGCAGATCTTCTCGTCCCACTCCATGGTGTGGAGGTTCATGAGAAGGGTGCGGGAGGCGTTGGTGACGTCGGTGACGTGCCGGCCGCCGTCGACACCGCCGGTCAGGTTCCAGATGACCCAGCTGTCCATGGTGCCGAAGAGGATGTCGCCGGCCTCGGCGCGCTCGCGCAGGCCCTCGACGTTGTCCAGCAGCCAGCGGGCCTTCGGACCGGCGAAGTAGGAGGCGAGGGGAAGGCCGGTCTCGCGGCGGAAACGGTCCTGCCCGACGTTGCGGCCGAGCTCCTTGCACAGCGAGTCGGTGCGGGTGTCCTGCCAGACGATGGCGTTGTGGACGGGCTCACCGGTGTTCTTGTCCCACAGCAGCGTGGTCTCACGCTGGTTGGTGATGCCGATGGCCTTGATGTCGTCCCGGGTGATGCCGGCCTTCTCGATGGCTCCGGCGACGACCTCCTGGACGTTGGTCCAGATCTCGGTGGCGTTGTGCTCGACCCAGCCCGGCTTCGGGAAGATCTGCTCGTGCTCCTTCTGGTCGACGGAGACGATACGGCCGTCCCGGTCGAAGACGATGCAACGGCTGGAGGTCGTGCCCTGGTCGATGGCCGCGATGAAGGGGCCGGCGGTGTGCGCGTCGGTCACTGTGTGCTCCTGGGAGGTTCCGTGGTGGTGGGGACTGGTTCTACCGCTGCTTAAGCGTTTCGAAGTGTGTTCGAAATGGGTTCTAAGCAAAAGCGACGTTGTAGATGCCCGCCGCGATGGCCCCGCCGATCAGCGGGCCCGCCACCGGGATCCAGGCGTAGGCCCAGTCGGAGCCGCCCTTGTTGGGCAGGGGCAGAAGGGCGTGCACGATGCGCGGGCCGAGGTCACGTGCCGGGTTGATCGCGTAGCCGGTCGGGCCGCCGAGGGACAGACCGATCGAGACGACCACGAGTGCGGTGATCAGGGCACCCAGGGTGCCGAGACCCTTGCCGCTGTCGTTCAGGCCCTGCGTGAGAACGGCCAGCACCAGCACGACGGTGCCGATGATCTCCGTGGCGAGGTTCTGCCACGTGACCCGGATCTCGGGGCCGGTGGAGAAGACGCCCAGGACCGGGCCGGCGCCCTTCTCCTGGGCCTCGACGGCCTTGGCCTTCGTGGCCTGCGCGCCCGGGCCGCCGACGATCTCCTTGTCGGTGAGGTGGGCGCCGAACTGGCCGTAGTAGGCGATCCAGACCAGAGCCGCGCCGATCATGGCGCCGAGCAGCTGTCCGGCCCAGTAGACCGGAACGTTGCTCCAGTCGCCGTCCTTGATCGCGATGCCGAGGGTCACGGCCGGGTTGAGGTGGGCACCGGAGAGCGGCGCCGAGGTGTACACGGCCGTCAGAACCGCGAAACCCCACCCGAAGGTGATGGCGAGCCAGCCGGCGTTGCGGGCCTTGGAGCCCTTCAGTACGACGGCGGCCACGACGCCGCCGCCGAGCAGGATGAGTATGGCGGTACCGATGGTCTCGCCGATGAAGATGTCGGAGCTGGACACCCGCGACTCCTTTGTCCTTCGTCCAGGGGGAGAGCTGCCGGCCCTTGGCGCTGTCACACTGTAACGCCTATTGCCGGTCGGTGTTCGACAATGTCGACCGATGGACGGGAGTCTTGCTTCGGCGTTACAGGCGCGTCAAGAGTTCTGTAATCGAAAACACGATCGTTATTGATCGGGTGCGGCTATCGAGTGCCGCTGTCGCACGCGGCCGCCCCGCACGGCTGAGGGCCGGAACATCCAGCGATGTCCCGGCCCTCGTGTTCGTTGGTGGACGTGTGTGTACGTCGCTCAGAACCGCCCCGCGCCCAGGTCCCGCGACACCGCGCGGGCGCAGTCCCGGACCGCCGCGATCAGCTCCGGGCGCAGCTCTCCGTCCCGGCACAACCGCTCCACGGCCCCGGTGACACCGACCGCGCCCACCGGCATGCGCCGCCGGTCGTGGATGGGCGCGGCGATGGAGGCGACGCCCTCCCAGGTCTCCTCGACGTCCGCCGCGTACCCACGCGCGCGCGTGAAGTCGAGGATCTGCTCGAAGGCGTCCAGGTCGCAGACGGTCCGATCGGTGAAGGCCTTGCGGTCGCTCTCCAGCGCCTCGCTGTGCGCGACCGGGTCGTACGCCGCCAGGACCTTGCCCAGGGCCGTGCAGTGCAGGGGCTGCATGGCCCCGATCTCCAGCACCTGCCGGCTGTCGTCGGGCCGGAAGACGTGGTGCACGATGAGCACGCCCTGCTGGTGCAGGACGCCCAGGTGGACGCTCTCCCCGCTGGAGCGGGCCAGGTCGTCCGTCCACACCAGGGCGCGCGCCCGCAGCTCGTGCACATCGAGGTAGGTGGTGCCGAGACGCAGAAGCTCGGCGCCCAGCTGGTAGCGCCCGGAGGCGTCCTCCTGCTCGACGAAGCCCTCCTGCTGGAGGGTGCGCAGGATGCCGTGCGCGGTGCCCTTGGCGAGGCCCAGGGAAGAGGCGATGTCCGACAGGCCGAGTCTCCGCTCGCCGCCCGCGAGGAGCCGCAGCATCGCGGCCGCCCGTTCGAGCGACTGGATGTTCCGTGCCATCGCCGTCCTGCCTCCGTCCCCTACGACCGTCGACTCGCGACGCCGCTGCCACTGTTCGGCAATGCCGAACACTACCGGTCCATGCCGACCTCCCGCTAATGGTCGGTCAGCATCCGTCCGCATGTGTTGCGTCACTCGTATCCCGCCGGTGGCCCGCCCGCCAGCCTCGTCCGTCCCGTGGACGCCCTGACCAACCGTTGCCGGACCCGGTTACCCTGGGCGGCGTGCGCCCACCGCGGAAGGTGTCGCGGGCGCCGTGAAGCCGACAGCCGTCGCACCTAAGGGAGCCCCTTACATGGCCTCGTTGCCACCGACCCCTTCCGCCGACAGCCGGACCCGTGTGTCCGCCCTCCGTGAGGCCCTCGCCACCCGCGTGGTCGTCGCCGACGGAGCGATGGGCACCATGCTTCAGGCCCAGGATCCGACCCTGGAGGACTTCCAGAACCTCGAGGGCTGCAACGAGATCCTGAACATCACGCGCCCCGACATCGTGCGCTCCGTCCACGACGAGTACTTCGCTGTGGGCGTCGACTGCGTGGAGACCAACACCTTCGGGGCCAACCACACGGCGGCGGCGGAGTACGACATCGCCGACCGCGTGCACGAACTGTCCGAGGCGGGCGCCCGCATCGCCCGTGAGGTGGCGGACGAGTACGCCGCCCGCGACGGCAGGCCCCGCTGGGTCCTGGGCTCCGTCGGCCCCGGCACCAAGCTGCCCACGCTCGGCCACATCGACTACGCCACGATCCGCGACGGCTACCAGGCCAACGCCGAGGGGCTGCTCGCGGGCGGCGCCGACACCCTGATCGTCGAGACGACCCAGGACCTGCTCCAGACGAAGGCTTCCGTCCTGGGCGCCCGGCGCGCCATGGAGGCGACCGGCGTCGATGTGCCGCTGGTGGTGTCGATGGCGTTCGAGACGACCGGCACCATGCTGCTCGGCTCGGAGATCGGGGCCGCGCTGACGGCGCTGGAGCCGCTGGGCATCGACATGATCGGGCTGAACTGCTCGACCGGCCCGGCCGAGATGAGCGAGCACCTGCGCTACCTCACCCGCCACTCCCGCATTCCGCTGCTGTGCATGCCGAACGCGGGTCTGCCGATCCTCACCAAGGACGGTGCGCACTTCCCGCTCGACCCGGAGGGGCTGGCCGACGCGCAGGAGAACTTCGTCCGCGACTACGGACTGTCCCTGATCGGCGGCTGCTGCGGCACCACCCCCGAGCACCTGCGCCAGGTCGTCGAGCGCGTCCGCGACCTCACGCCCGCCGAGCGCGACCCGCGCCCCGAGCCGGGCGCCGCCTCCCTCTACCAGACGGTGCCGTTCCGTCAGGACACCTCCTACCTGGCGATCGGCGAGCGGACGAATGCGAACGGCTCGAGGAAGTTCCGGGA